>CATPCK010000164.1 GCA_955652655.1 uncultured Ktedonobacteraceae bacterium
CCCACCCCGATGAGAGAAGAGGTCCATGGGTTGGCTTCTGCAAAATGACCTTGGGCCATCTGTACCCTCAAGGTCGTTCCTTTGAAGCGAGGAGCCAGCTTCCTCAATCACTGCCACAGCAGCGAGCCTGCGGAAGAACCCCGATATGTGTCAAAACGAGGACTAGCCTGATTTTGTGAGGGATGTCAAGCCAGGATGAGAGCCAGATGGTGGACAGCATATATGTCACTGGCGAGGACAAAGAGATTGTCAAATCACACATTGATATCATGTTGGTGAAGCATCAGCTTTGTACGCTCAACATCACGAGATAAAGTGGGTGTTGCTTGATGAATAGACTGGCTTACAATGTCTTGCTCTTTGTAACGACACAGGATTTCGGCAATACGCTCTTCAAATGAGATGCGTTTCCCTTCTGGACTTGTTGTCATATCGCAAAAGGTCAGTGCGTCTGCTACAGCTGAGTATTCGCGTGGGAATGCATGAAGAGCATGAGCATAGCCTCGTAGCCGTGCTTCAAATGCTGCTTCAGAATGATGGGCAATCAGTGAAGCGAGTCGTACGTCCCTAAAGGACTGTATCGCATAGTTTGCGCCATCAAGAGGATGAAACCCTGTCTTGTTGAGTGATGGTGCATACCCGATATCATGGAGGTAGGCGGCGGCAATGAGATAGCGTTGCTCTTCTTCTTTGAAGAGTGTTCTTATACTGTATGCTCTTTGAACGACGCCTTGCACGTGGAGCCAGCGATTGCCCAACGGTGAGAGAAGAGCAGCGGCGTGTTCAGCCGCTCGTTCAGTAAGATACTTGTCAATGTTCATAGGTTCCCCCAACATCTCAAAAATAGAACGAGTATGTTAGAGCCCTTCCCACAGGCTCACAAGTACTCGTGCTTCAATGCCTTCTAAACGTGCAATTTCGTCCTGACCGTCCATGCTGCTCACTTTTACATGCACCTGGTCGAGACTGATGCGTAATCCTTCAGCGATATTGCGCTGCATTTCTGATGTGCGCTTTTTCATACGGGGTTGCTCTCCACACAAGATCGTGACATCGATGGTGCCGATAACGAGTTGCTTTGCTTCAATGAGGCGATGGCGCATTTCTGGCAGGTATTCCATTGATCTCACACCGGTTTCTCCCTTCTCGGGAAACCAGTCATCAATATCGCCTGTATTGGTAGCTCCGGCTAGGGCCATGACAATGGCGTGAGCGACAACATCTCCATCGCTTCTTTTCGTGTTTGGCCCCTTCGGAAAGTTCTCAAAAGGAACTCCTGCCAGTATCAGTGTTCGCCCTTCAGCAAAGGCGTGGAAGTCTGAAGCAAAGGCAAGGCGTTGCTTTTTTGCCAGTGCTGTTGCTATCTCTCGTATGAGCTCAGCTTTTGTGTTTTCATCAAGTGTCGTCATTTACTGGCTTCCTCGTCAATGTCATAGGAATAGGTATATTCGTGTAGGGCCGCATTCGCGATAATGTGAGTGTACTCGAAAAGCGTGTCATCATGTGCCCAAACCCAGCGATCCATATCAACGACTGGCTGCGACCTGGATATGTTGAGTAGGGTAGCCTCTTCTGACGATGGCATTCGTACGTTCATTTTTTCGAACGCTTTTGCGGCTCGCAAGCCAGTGTGTTCACGTAACCATCTGAACAGTGGAACATATCCTTCATCTTGTCCAAGTAATCCACCGAGTAATGATGCAAGATAGTAGCTGTCAAGTATGCGGTATGGGACTCTGTTCACCAGATGAACACGATACCGGCGTAATACTTTTGTGTCTGGATTGGTCTCCATTTTTTCCCCGATTTCGTCCCCTGCTGGAATAATTGAAGATGGTTCGATGAAACGAACTAATGTTTGATGGCCCTGTGCTTGCATAGCTCGAATGAATGACCCCGCCCGTTTGAGTTCAAGTCCTTTGGCGATCGTCGGGTTGTGTGGCCCTATCACGACTTTGGTACTGGAAGAACGAACAAAAGCTCCGCCTCTTGGAATGATGTCAATGATATTGTCTGATTGTAGTCTCAGTAAAGCAGCTCGTACAGTGACGCGACTTACGCCGAATTCTTCAGCGAACTCTCGTTCTGAGGGTAGGCGTTGCCCTGATACGTATTGGCCCTGATGAATTCGTAGAAGGAGTGTTGCTGCTACTTCATCAATTTTTGTGTCTTTTTCCACGAACATATATACCCCCTCTCACAATCTTCCCTGGTAGTTACCACAGGTCTACCAAGAGCATAACATAGATTTAGCCATTTTACTAGGTCATCTATTTTTGGTCTCATTTGGTATTGACATCTGGTAGGTACCAGTATTATAATCTGGATAGTGTCACTGGTATCTACCAAGTGAATGTTGTGGCTAGACGGCAAGCCATTAGTGGAAGGAAGCTCTATGGACAGACACCCATTACGTCGTCAATGGCGCGAGCGGACAGAGGCACATGATCGATATGCACATCGTGTTCGTCAATTCCAGTGTTCTTGCGAAAGCTGTAGTAAAGTCCTCCGTCAGACCCATGACTATGTACGGTATGGCAATTTGTGTTGGACCTGCTGGCGTCTCAACTATCGTTATGGGTTGTGATGGCTAGCCATTAGAGCACGAAAGGAGAAGAGCCTATGCAGAATGTTGAGTTTGAAGTCGAGGGTGATCAGCTGGTGATACGGGTTGATCTCAGTCAAGAGCTCGGAGTGTCGTCCACTGGGAAGTCGGTGATCATCGCCACAACGGGTGGCAATGTGGCGGTGCCTGGATGGGAAGCGGTCAAGGTCGGGTTGAATGTCTATCGTCCGCAACAGGCTGGCCGCACCAGTCGCCGCATGGCAAGCCAATGGTAGGGGGTGAAGTGTATGAGAAATGGACGTGTGATCTGGCTGGTGTTTCTGATCGTCCTCGTGCTGCTGTATCTGTATATGTATTCGCCGTGGGCCTCGGTTTTGCCACGGTTCTAGGGCTGGTTCTCACTCCAATGGCTTGCCATTGGGGGGAAGTGAAGGAGACACACAGGTGGTTCTGGTCGATGGTGTCGATCATCCTTGTAAACGTCAAGGGGATAGTGAGCCGCGCGCTGTAGCAAAACTGAGCCACCCACCTTTCTATTCCAACGATCAGGACGAGGGGTCCTGTTTCTGTAAACTCTGGCGAAAGCGAAAACTCTCACCTTCCATCATGAGAATGTGGCTGCGATGAACGAGCCTATCCAAGAGAGCAGCTGTCATTTGCTCATTGCCAAAGATCTGTGTCCATTGAGCAAACGCCAGATTTGAGGTGATGGCGACACTGGTTCGTTCATAGCGGTCGCTAAAGAACTGGAAGAGCAACTCAGCCGTTGGCTTGGCAAAAGGCAGGTAGCCCAACTCATCCACTAAGATCAGGTCAAAGCGACGGTAGTGTGCCAGCAGTCGTGGCAGTCGCAGTTCCTTGTGAGCTAGCTCCAGTTCGGTGGCTAGCGTCACCGCTGGTCGAAACAGGATCCGATAGCCTGCCAAGCACAAGGCTCTCCCCAACCCCATCAGCAGATGAGTTTTCCCGATTCCGCTGGGACCAATGAAGAGCACATTGTCGTGGCTACTCAGAAAGGCTCCTTGCGCCAGTTCCAGAAGACGCACTTTGGAAACGCAAGGAATCAGCGAAAAGTCAAAGTCCTCCAGCCGTTTCTGATAAGGAAAGGCAGCGGCTTTGAGCCGTTGGCGCAGGCGCTGCTCATCTCGATGAGCCAGTTCGCCCTCCAGCAGAAACTGCAAGTACCCCAGATATCCTCATCCCCGTTGTTGCGCCTCGCGGGAAGCCGACTCACAATCGCGGGCCATCCGGTTCAGGCGCAGCTGCTTGAGATAGGTCATCACCATCTCCTTGCGGGTATCTTCTGTCATGAATGCACCTCCAGCAACCGATTGTAGGCACTCAAGTCTGGTGATGGCGTTGATCCCTGATAAGCAGGATAGCGTGCTGGGTCGAGAGGAGGAGCCGCCGGGTCTGACTCTGCTGCCCAGCGCAGCAGTTGGCGCACCGTATCTGCACTCCAATCTCCTTGCCCACGTGCCAGGGCTAGAGCTGCATCAACGGCTTCCACTGGGTGAGTGAGGCACAGTTCCAGCAGCCGGGCAAACTCGCGATTGCCATCGGAGCGGCGGGTGAGCAGATCCTGGCGTGCCGCCTCAAAACTGCTGGGGAGATCGGTGTTCCGCAAGGCCGAGGCCCAAGGAACGGCGAAAGACTTTTTCAGCAGCAAGGGGACATAGTGGCGCCAGTCCTCGATCACCTGGCGCTTCTCGTAACAGCGAGGATGATCGGCTACCAGTTCTGCGCCTGCATACAGACGCACCCGGAACGGATCGGCTTTGAGCGTCAAGCGTTGATAGGCCTAGTGAATGGGCGCTGAATAGTCGTTGGTCTGGAAGCGGACCCGTCCGGTCGAATGGACGAGCACCTCCGCTACTGGCCCCAGATCTGGGGCGTGAGTTGGCAGAGGCCCCAACTGGGTACGCTCAAACTTCAGGCGCGAGGCGATGGGATCGATGCGTCCCGCCATGATGCGCTGCTGATCCGAGAGACAATTCTCGCGGAGGCTCGTGTTAATGGCTTCCAGATCAGCACCCTCTGGGAGCGGCACGAAGTAGTTACGTCGAGCATACCCAACCAGATTCTCGACGCTTCCTTTCTCCCAACCGGCATGCACATTGGCAAAAAGTGCGATCTTCGCGATAGACACTTTGGAAATGGAGAAACACTTCATGCTCTCGTCGGCTATGTCCCTCCAATACTTGCAGGACAGCCGGTTTGAGATTGTCGTAAACGGCCATGCGCGTTACTCCTCCCCAGAACTCAAAGGCATCGCGCTGGCCGAGCAGGAAGGCTTCTTGCCGTTGGGTGGGGAAGCATTCCACAAACATCGCCCCCGAAAAGCGGAGCCGTCCGGCCAGGAACGGAACTTTTACCAACTGGCCTTTGATCTTGACGGTCGCCTCGCCAAAGTCAAACTCTGCTCGCTCGCCTGGAGCAAAGTCGAGGGGAACAAAAGCTGGTTTCGTGGTCTGATGTTTCTCCTGCACGTACATGCGCACAGTAGATTCTCCAATCGGGATATCAAGCTTGCGCAGCTCTACCCACATACGATGCGCGGTCCAGCACTGTTTTGGTGCCCAGCGCGAGAGCCATTCATTCTCTTTGAGCCACTTCTCAATGTGCGGAAGAGCCGCATCGCGCACCGGCGTCTTGTGTTCAGCCTGACGCTGGTATCGACGCTCTTTGAGGGCCGGCTCCTCAAGAAGGAGCTTAGCGACCGTATTGCGTGAGAGACCAAAATGGTTGGCTACTGCACGTTGGCTTTTGCCCTGGATCAAGACCCAGGTACGAATTTCGTCTCGAAGTGCCACGGGATACACCTTTCCTTACCTCCGCTTGCTCGAATTTTCTTTCGAGTATAGCGGATTGTTGGGGCCAGTGGCTCACTTTTGGGTCAGCGAGTGGCTCACTCATATGATAGCGTTTACAGCGTTAGCAAGGGAATGCAAGGAACGTGCGGGCTGGTGTTGTGAGTTCTGCGGCATGGCTCATGGAACGGAGGTGGTTTCTGAACGAACAGGGGTGGTTTACACCGTCCATCTGGCGGCGGCGCATCTGGACCATGACCCCTGGAACCCTGAACCAAGATTAGCGGCGCTCTGTCCGTCTTGTCATGGTCGGTATGACTATTCGTGGCAGGAATGGCAACGCTGGTTAGAGTTAGAGCAGTTGCGGCATCGGCTGTGGGTCGATGCCTATGTGTATGGTGAAGAGTGAACCATAGCAGAACCATTGGTAAGAAGGGAGCGTGAGCGATGCGTGAAGAGACGAACGAGCGATCAATGCAGGTCTATGACGTGGGGCTGTGGTGTTCGTGGCCGTCGCTCTTTCCTGAGTATGTCGGGCGTATTCAGGCGAGTGGGACCTATGCAGCGGTGGTGTGTGTGATGGAGCACGTGAGAATTGAAAAGGTGGCCTATGCGGCGGCTCGACAAGTTGCGCATCCTCGCATTGATCGATGGAGCAAGGTGTATATTCCCTTGACCGTTGAAAAGCGGGGGCGTTCGTAGTGTTTGAGTGTGGTGAACGTTGACAAGTCAATAGAGGGAGGTAGGCTTATGAGCGATGAGAACAAGCGTACAACGATCAGCAAGGCCATCCAAGATTTCTTGGGATTTCATGAGATGAACAAGGATAGCGACGAAACTGTGGACAACTACCAGGTATCGCTGAGGCGGTTCGCGGCCTGGTTGTCTTCTGTCGGCGTGACCTATGTCGACGAGCTCTCGCTTTCACACCTGCGAGCGTGGGTGAGTCACCTCCAAAAAGAACCTTCCAGGTCCGGTGGCCCTTTAAGCGATGCGACGGTGCATCAGTATGCCTTGCGTATCCGGGTCTTCTGTCACTGGCTAGAACACGAGGAAGTGATAGAAAAGCCGATCACCACGCGCTTTAAACTGCCTCGCGTCGAGGAGAAGTTCATCCCGACGTTTACTCCTGAGGATGTAGGAAAACTGTTTGAAGCATGCGAGGTGAGCGGCCGGTATTCGCTACGGATGCGCAGAGCGTTAACGGTCCGCAACCGCGCGATCGTCAGCGTCTTGATCGATTCTGGGATACGACGCAAAGAGCTTGTGGGGTTGCGGCTCTGTGATGTTGACCGTGACCTGCGGGTGTTACTGGTGCATCGCAAGGGCAACAAGTGGCAACAGGTTCCAATCTCCTATGAGGGCTTTAGGCCGCTCCATGAGTACCTGACCAGGCACCGTTCCCATTTAGCGGCTCTAGATGGCCGGACTGTTGCCCACAAGGAGGATGCGGTGTTCCTGTCCGACGATGGCAAGCCATTAGGCTTGAAGGGTATCAACGCGCTGTTTGCCCGCCTGCACAAGAAATCGGGTTTAGAGGGCAAGCGGGTGTCGCCTCACCAGTGTCGCCGGTACATGGCAACGACACAGTTAGCGGCTGGCCGCAGTCCCCTGGATGTGCAGCGGCAGATGGGACACACCACCTTGCTGATGACGAACCGCTACGCCTCCCTGAACATTGGCCACTTAAAGCGATCGCACGAGTCGTATTCGCCGTTACGAGCCAGGCAAGAGGGAACCAATAGACCTGGGATTGGGACGGGGTATTGGGAAGAGGAATGAAGGGTGTGGTGCCCTACGGCTCTGGTGCACTTTTCGTGATTCAAGGGCCATAGAGAAAACAGATCCAGGTGAAGACCAGCTGCGCAAGCTCATCGACGTTTGCTCAATCCGGTAGGGATGAGGGTGATCCACGGACAATGCGCCAGGGCCTGTCCTCCATCACACCCTATGCCAGAAGATCAAGGTTGCTCGTCTTCCTGCTCAGCTTTCTCTGTGGCAATTCGCTTCAAGTTGTGATCGGTCTCGCGTTCCACGAAGGAGGTCAGGTTCTCACCATCATGATCACGAAGAATGGCGCGAGGTAGCGGGACGGTCTCGCGTTCGGTGAAGGAGGTGAGGTTCTCACGGTAGGCGCTGAGGAAATTCAGGAGGCCCAACGCTTCATCTGGTGTCATGTCGAAATTGATGCCCGACATGTGTCTGA
>CATPCK010000165.1 GCA_955652655.1 uncultured Ktedonobacteraceae bacterium
ACTGATTATCGTGGAGTACCTGGGCAACAGCTACACACCGGCGCTGCAATACATGGTTGCACAACAGGGTGTGGGCGGCTTTCTCTATCAGGCCAGCAACCGTAACTTTAATCCACCCGACAATGCAATAGACAACGTGGCGGCTTTTTCGCGCCAGGCTATGAAAGATGCTAAAATACCCCTGCTCATTGGCACTGACCAGGAGGGTGGACTGGTGAATCGCCTGTATGCTTTTCATGGCTATCTGCCCTCTGCTGCCGCTATGGCAGCTACCGGCGATCCTCACTTCGCCTTTAATCAGGGCGCGATGGCTGCCAGATGGCTGCTACAACTGGGCATCAATGCCGATCTTGCGCCGGTTGTCGATGTGCATACCGTTGACCCGCCGGTGCTTGAGAGCCGCATGTTTGGTAGCACCCCGGCGGCTGTGGCGACCTACGCGGGGGCATACCTGAACGGCCTGCAACAGAATAGTGTTATTGGCTGCCTCAAGCATTTTCCCGGCTTAGGCGCGATCAGCTCGGACCCCCATGCCGGGCTACCTACCGTGTACAGGACCCTCGCGCAATTGCAGAACATCGATCTTGCCCCTTATAAGCTCATGCTGCAAAAAGACCATCCGGCGATGGTCATGTCCACTGATGTTTTGATGCCAGCTATCGACCCCAACCTTCCCTCCGAGCTTTCCCCCAAAACCATTGACGGCGTGCTGCGCCAGCAGTTGGGATATAACGGAGTGGTCATCACTGACGGCCTGTATATGGGCGGCATCAGCCAGCGCTGGTCAATGTCTCAAGCGGCTGTGTTGTCGATCCTCGCCGGTAGCGATCTTATCGAAGGTCCCTATTCCGTCAGCCAGGTGGCGCAGGTGATCGCGGCCTTGAAGCAGTCCCTTCAAAGTGGTCAATTGACCATCGACCGCATCAATCAATCGGTTCAGCGTATCCTCTTGATGAAAATGCAGTACGGCATCATCCCGGCATAGCCTCCATTTCCATGCTCTTCGTGTCACAACCTTCAAGTAGCGCACGTGGCTATCTCCTCTGTTAAAGGCAGGGCCACATAAAAAGTACTGCCTGCCCCGACGGTACTCTCTACCCACAGACGCCCTCCATGACGTGTCACAATTTCGTGCGCGACATAGAGTCCTAAGCCCAATCCCTCCATGTACCTCTGCTCAGCCCCTGGCTCCCGGTAAAAGCGGCGGAAGATATCGGCCTGGGCGTCCTGTCTGATGCCCGGCCCCTGATCCTGTACCGTTATGAGCGCCTGGGGCAGCGGGATGCCAGTCGGCTCACGCTTCACCATGACCAGCACCGGCGTTGGAGATGGGCTGTATTTGAGGGCATTGCTGATCAGGTTGGCGCACACTTGCTCGATGCGCCCCGCATCCCCTGGGCAGATCACCGTGTCTTCCCCGGTCTCAAAAAGCAGTCGAGCGCCACTGGTCACCTGGTACTGCTCGACCACGCGCCGCACGAGCACCGCGAGATCGAGCGGGGCGGCCGGCTGCAAGGCAAACACATCTCCGCGGATACGGATGACATCCACCATCTGCTCAATCAACCGTGACAGGCGTTTGGCTTGCGTGAGAATGGCATGCAAGCCCTCTCTCTGCCGTTGCCCACTCCAGAGGGAGGTGCCGCTCTCTGTCTCCTGGCTAGAAGCGTGTCGTTGGAGGAGTTCTGCATGTCCGAGAATGACGGTCAGCGGGGTGCGCAGCTCGTGGCTGGCGAGGGACAAGAATTCGTCCTTGAGCAGGTTGAGGTGTTCGAGTTCCTGGCGAGCCTGGGTTTGCGCTTGCAATTCCTCATTGGTCACCTGTAATTCTTCATTGAAGACGGCCAGTTCCTCCTGCAAGAGAAGGCCCTGCTCTACAGCTGCCGCCAGGTGCGCATTGTCGGCCAGCAGCTTTTGGTCAGCAGCTTCCAGTGCGACCAGCTTCTCCCGCAGCTGTGGGATCACACGCCGCTGCTCTTCGAGGGTGAGAGCGTATATGGCCTGCAACCTGGCGAGTTCTTGCTGGGTCGAGACGGCAGCGGTTATCTCTGCCACACAGAGCAGGAGCAGCTCTGATCTTTCCTCATCGGCTCCGAGCGGCGTGAGGAAAAGAGACACATAGCGCCGCTGCCCTCCTCCCTCCTGCTTCCCTACCTCCACCTCCGGGAGAGTCAGGGCCATCCGCATCTGAAAGGTCGTATCAATGGCCTGGCGTACCTGAGCATAGGGCAAACCGCGTGCGGCGTGCAAAAAATCAGGCGGCTGCTTCCAGGGCGGCTCTGGGAGGGTCAGTAACTGCCGGGCAAGCGGATTACAAGCATGCAGGTGATAGGTGCGGTCGAGCAGCATCACGCCAATCGGGAAGTTCATGCCCAGGCGGGTGATCGCATCGCTGAACGTCGCGAGGGCCACAGATGGAGACCGTTGGGGCGAAGCGCTCGACCAGGGATGCTCTATCCGCCTCTCATTGGGTGTCATAGGTATCATTCTCCAGTGGAGAGGTGAGTGAGCCTGGTTCGTCTCCACCGAGCGATACCATTGCCACGTGGGCGAGAGGCACTCGAACAAGGAGTCTGGAAGTGGAGCGGGAGCAGCTCCGTGATCCAGGAAAAGAAAGCCCCGACGAGCCGATAGC
>CATPCK010000166.1 GCA_955652655.1 uncultured Ktedonobacteraceae bacterium
ATCGCGCTTTTGATGACTGCGGCGACGATTACGTTATTGAGAAAGTCAAGCACGCGCCACCTCCTGCTCCCGGGTGCGCACGCCCTGTGCCCCCAGTTCTTCCCAGTCTAGACCGGCATAGAAAGGATTCTCTTCGGCAATCTCTCGTAATATCTCTTTAGGACTGGCATAATTCCACTTTATACCCACATGCCTGGCTATCTCGACGATGATCTCCCAGTCGGCCTTCGCTCCTGGCAGGGGCCGTAACGCCTGTCGAATAGCCTGCACATGGTGATCGATATTGGTCATACTGCCATCTTTTTCCGCGAACGTAACGGCCGGCAGTACGATATCGGCCTGCTGAGCCGTCTCAGTCAGCATAATGTCCTGTACTATCAGCAATTTCAATGAGTCCGGAAGCTTCTCTACATGTCGTGTGGGATTGGCTCCCATCACATACAGCGCCTTGAGCTGCGGGCTGCTCAACATCTCGGCATAAGTCATTCCGACCTCCTCGGCCGGTTTATAACCGGGCAGAGCGTCTGGCAAAAGACCCATATCGCGCGCGCCAAGTGAGTTGGCGTCCTCAAAAAGCGGGCCAACCCCGGCGCCGGGACGATCAATGTTGCCGGTAACAACCGCCAGGGCCTGAAGATCGGCAGCCAGGTCTTCGCAAACAGCCTCAAGTGTAGCCATTTCATCGTAAAGAATGATCGCTCCCCTGGCTTCCGCGATCTCGTGGGCAAGTTCCCGCAGTTGAGCGGTAACCTCGCTTCCCAGCGTCTCCTCGTGGCCGCGAATAAGCGCATCCTCTTGTAATAGTTTTGCTCTCAGCGCTTCGTCTGGAGCTTTCATCTCTTCCCGGCGCACAACCGTACTCAACAGCACCTTCGCTGCCGCACCCGCTCCCTGCCGTGGCAGCATAATCTTCTGTACGGCGAAGCGGTCAAGCTCGGTCTCGTTCGCATTGACGATGTAGATCTTCGCGCCGCCCTTCATGGCCTTCTTGATACGCAGATCGAGAATAGGCTGCCGCTGATAGGGGTCTGCCGCGATAAGCACGATATGTGATGCCTGCTCGATCTCCGCGATGCTGTTGGTCATCATCCACGGTCTTCCCGTCATGCTATCGCGTGGGCCAGGGAAGTAGCCATGATGATGATCGACATGCGGCGTACCGATGACCTGCCTGAGCAGCTTTTGAAAAAGGTACGCATCTTCATTAGTAGTGCGGGTTGAGCCAATGCCGCCAACCGCGCTGGCCCCATACTTCTTGGTGATCTCCCCCAGGCGTAATGCGATCGTATAAAAGGCCTGCTCCCATGCCACTGCCACCAGCTGCCCATTGCGCCGGATCATTGGCGTGCGCAGGCGCTGCGGACTATTGACATATTCAAAACCCCAGCGGCCCCGGTCACAGAGCCAACCATCATCGATAGCATCGTTCTGGCGCGACATATTGCGCATGATCTTGTCTACACGTACATCGATGCGCACGTTGCAACCCACGCTACAATTGTTGCAGACGCTGGGAATATGCTTCAACTCCCAGGGGCGCGCCTTGAAGCGATAAGCCGTGGCCGTCAGCGCACCAACAGGGCATATTTCGACGGTATTGCCAGAAAAGATTGAGTTGAAGGCGTGATCGGGAGCCGTCCCAACTTCCATCTTATAACCCCGCGAGATCATCACCAGCCCGTTATCCATGGAGATTTCCGAGCTGAAGCGCGTACAACGTTGACACAAAATACAGCGTTCGCGGTCAAGCATAACCCTGTCACTGACCGGTATAGGCTTTTGATAGTGGCGTTTGGGCTGGTCAAAGCGGGTGCCACCGGGGCCATGACGCAGCGTGAAGTCTTGCAGGTCGCACTCCCCTCCCTTGTCGCAAATAGGACAGTCGAGGGGATGATTGATCAGCAGGAACTCCAGTGTGCCCCTGCGCGCTTTGAGCACCTTCTCCGTCTTCGTATGCACGATCATGCCTTCGCTGACGGGCGTGGTACAGGCCGTCTGGGGAGGCTTGGGCACCTTCTCGATCTCGACAAAGCACATACGGCAGGCGCCCAGCGGCGGCATCTTGGGGTGGTAGCAATAAATGGGGACCTCTATCCCCGCCTCTCGTGCTGCCGCCCAGACCAGCGTTCCAGGTGGTACGGTGACAG
The DNA here is from genome assembly GCA_955652655.1 of uncultured Ktedonobacteraceae bacterium. Classification (GTDB taxonomy): domain Bacteria; phylum Chloroflexota; class Ktedonobacteria; order Ktedonobacterales; family Ktedonobacteraceae; genus UBA11361. The sequence continues at coordinate 2,148 of CATPCK010000166.1, forward strand.
GAATATCGTCTATAGTCAGGTGTACAAATTCGTCTTTTTTCTCTTCTGGCATATATTTTTACCGTTTCGTTTACATTTCCTTTGCAGGAGCCCCTGCATGCAGCGATTGAGCGCCCGCGAGTAACGTCTCCTGTTGCGCGTGCTGGTTCCCCACCATGCAGCGCCCATGACGGACATGATATTCGTATTCTTCGCGGAACAATTTGATACTACTGGTGATAGGACTGGTGGCTGCATCGCCCAGGGGACAGAAGGATTTACCGCTGATATTATCGCAAATATCCATCAGCAGGTCGATATCGCTCTCCTTGCCTCGTCCATGTTCGAGGCGCTCATAAATTTCTGTCAACCAGTACGTACCTTCCCGACAGGGAGTACATTTGCCACATGACTCGTCGCGGTAGAATTCGGTCATGCGCAGCGCGGCTCCTACGATACAGGTATCCTCGTGTATAACGACCACACCGCCAGAGCCAAGCATCGAACCAGCCGCGGCTATAGCCTCGAAGTCAAGCGGCGTATCTACTTTGTCAGCGCCGAGCATGAAGGTCGACGATCCACCGGGTATGATAGCTTTGAGCTGCTTGTCATCCAGGATACCTCCGCCGTATTCTTCATCGTATATGAGCGTGCGCAGCGGGGTCCCAAGTGGCAGTTCATAATTGCCAGGTTTTTTCACATGCCCGCTCAGGCAGAAGACGCGCGTCCCCTTGCTTTTCTCCGTTCCAAATGAGGCGTACCAGTCCGCCCCATTCTTTACAATGGCTGGAATGGTCGAGAGCGTCTCACAGTTGTTTATCACGGTAGGGCCACCATACAAACCAATGGCCGCCGGGAAAGGCGGCTTCAAGCGTGGATACCCGCGCCTGCCCTCCAGCGATTCCATCAAGGCGCTTTCCTCGCCACAGATATAGGCGCCCGCGCCCCTGTGAATAATCACTTCCAGGTCATAGTCACTGCCCAAAATATTTTTCCCAATCAGCCCCGCGCCATACGCTTCTTCAATGGCGCGTTCCACCTGCCGGCCGGCGAGAGCCAGTTCGCCGCGCACGTAGATAAAGGCGACCGAGACGCGGCAGGCATAGCTGGTAAGAATCACGCCTTCGATCAGTTGATGAGGGTTTTTCTCCATCAACATGCGGTCTTTGAAGGTGCCTGGTTCGCTCTCGTCGCAGTTGCAGCAGAGGTAACGCGGCTGATTTTTCGCCAGGAATCCCCATTTCATGCCCGTTGGAAAGCCTGCACCGCCGCGTCCTCGCAGGCCCGATTTCTTCACCAGTTCAACGATGTCATCAGGTTGGTACTCCTTGAGCGCCTTTGTCAGGCTCTCATAGCCGCCATGCTTGCGATACCCTTCCAGCGTATCCAATCCTGGAGCATCTATATCTTTTGTAATAATAAGTTCCGGCATATCGTTGCTCCCCTACACCCATCATTGCGCCTATGACAATTTATTGTGCTCGTGGCACACTTCCTTTCATCCATCCTGAGCTTTGCTAGACGCGCTAGCGTCGTTGGATGGATGGATATATCTCCTGGTCACTGTCACTGGAGGACGCAATAAATTGCGTCCCTACATTCGCTTGCAATTCTCTCTCCCACTCGCCAACCAGCTCGTCGGCCATCTCCAGCGTGACACTCTCCACAAACTCGTCATTGACCTGGACGACCGGCGCGGTACCGCAGGAGGCCAGGCATTCTGCTGTCATCAACGTATAATTCCCATCGGCTGTTGTCTCGCCGCGTTTAATGCCCAGTCGCTGTTCAAAGCGATCGACCAGCGCGTCGCAGTTGCGCAGATAACATGAAATACTGGTACACACTTTGATGACCTTTTTCCCGGGAGGCTGCTGGTAGTACATGGTATAAAAAGTAGCCACGCTTTCAACATCATCGACGGTCATGCCAATTGCCTCGGCTACTGCCTCCAGGGCGGCC
>CATPCK010000167.1 GCA_955652655.1 uncultured Ktedonobacteraceae bacterium
ACATCGACCTGCACCAGTTGCAGGGTACGGGACCCGGTGGCCGCATTGTGCGCGATGATATCGAGGATTATCTTGAGCAGCGGGGTCCCGCCCCTTCCATTACGCCGCCCGAGACTGCACCAGCAGCTCCTCCGCAGGAGGTTCCTGCGGCTGCACCAGCAGCCCAACAGGAAGCGGGCGCTCCCCCGCCGGATGCGGAAATCAGCAAGCTCTCGCGCGTGCAGATGCTCATTGCACGCCGCCTGGCCGAGTCGAAACAGACCATCCCGCACTTTTATGTCAGCAGCGAGGTGGATATGACCGACGTTCTAGCTATGCGCCAGACGTTTAACGCGAGCGCAGGTGAAGACGGCGTGAAGGTCACGGTCAACGATTTGATCGTCAAGGCCTGCTCTCTGGCGCTGGAAAAGTTTCCCGAGGTCAATAGCTCTCTCAAGGATGATCAACTCATAAAGCACAAGCGTATCAATGTTGGCATTGCCGTAGACGTTCCAAGCGGGTTAGTGGTTCCGGTGATCCGCGATACGAATATCAAGGGGGTGCGCTCCATTGCCCGCGAAGCCAGGGAACTCGTCGTGAAGGCCCGCGCCAACAAGCTCTCAACTGTCGATCTTGAGGGTGGCACCTTCTCGGTCTCGAACCTGGGCATGATGGATGCCTCGAACTTTATCGCGGTCATCAACCCGCCGCAAGCCGCGATCCTGGCTGTGGCGTCTGCGCGCAAGCAATTCGTACCGGTTGACGGCCAGCCAGTTATCCGCGACATGATGACTATGACCCTCTCGGCCGACCATCGTATCATCTATGGGGCAATGGTGGCACGCTTTCTACAGGAGGTCAAGCGCTTGTTACAGGACCCCTATAGCCTGCTGGGTTAGTGTAGCCAACAAAGTCTTTTATGTAAGGAAGGGGGGCTACCTCTATGGCAGATACAATATCGAGCAGGCAGAATCCTTTCGAAGCCTGGAGCAAATTGATCGAGAGTACGATGAAGGTCCAGCCCCCCATGTTCACACCTACCGGACATGCCGGGGAAGGCGGGAAAGATCCCTGGCTTGCCTTGATTGACCAACTCTGGCGGGCCAATCCATACAGCAAATTGTTGCCCATTGATCCGGCCGAGATTACACGCGCCTTCCAACGAATATGGCTTGATGCTCTCAATAACCCGGCCCGGGCCTGGACCAACTACAATGATTTCGCTCAGCAATATGCACAATTGATGATCGGAACTGCTCTGAAGTTTTGGGGAGGCGATCAACATGTCAGCCCGGTCGTTGAGTCAGAGAAAGGCGATAAACGCTTCAGCGCACCAGATTGGCAGCAGAATGCCGTCCTGGACGCGCTCAAACAGAGCTATCTGCTTGCCGCCACCACTCTGCTCAAGACCGCTGAGGGGATCGAGCATTTGGATGAGCACCAGCAGCATAAGCTGATGTTCTATCTGCGCCAGTTCCTGGATGCGATCAGCCCAACAAACTTGATGTTCACCAACCCGCAAGTTATTCATGAGACCATTTCGACCGGTGGTCAGAACATGGTGAAGGGGATGGAGCATCTGCTGCGCGACATCAAAAGCGGGCAGATCAAGATGACTGATACCGATGCTTTTGCCCCTGGACGAAATCTCGCGCTAACACCTGGCCAGGTGATCTATCGCAACAAGCTGATCGAGTTGATCCAGTATGCTCCGGCAACCGGGCAGGTCTACGCCATCCCCCTCCTGTTTATCCCACCCTGGATCAACAAGTACTACATTCTGGATATGCAGCCACAGAATAGCTTCATCAAGTTTCTGGTGGATGCCGGCTTCACCGTCTTTATCATCAGTTGGAAGAACCCCGATGACTCGATGGAAGAAATCACCTTCGAGGACTACATGACATTGGGACCACTCGCGGCGCTGGATGTTGTCAAAGAGATCACCGGTTCGCACAAGGTCAATAACGTGGGGTATTGCATTGGTGGGACGCTGCTCGCCATTGTCCTGTCCTATCTCACAGCGCAGGGAGATAAAACTGCAAACTCGGCGACCTTCTTCGTCTCCCTGCTCGACTTCAGTGAAGTGGGCGATACGGCAGTGTTCATTGATGAGCCGCAGATAACCTATATTGAGGGGCAAATGATGGAGCGAGGCTACCTCGATAGCCGCTCGATGGCAACAATGTTCAACATGATGCGCGCCAACGACTTGATCTGGAGCAACGTGGTCAATAACTATTTGTTGGGTAAAGAACCACCTGCCTTCGATCTGTTGTACTGGAACAATGATGGCACGCGCATGACGCGGGAAGCGCACTCCTTCTACCTGCGCAATACCTACCTGGAGAACAATCTCATCAAGCCGGGGAAGATTGTCCTGAAGGATGTTCCCATCGATCTCAAGCGGATTCGCCAGGATGTTTACGCGGTTGGTACGCAGCAGGATCATATCGTGCCCTGGAGGGCGTCCTGGAAGATCACCCACCTTGTCAGTGGAAAGGTGCGCTTTGTGCTGGGTGGGAGCGGCCATATTGCCGGTATTATCAATCCACCGAGCAAGGGCAAAGGAGCGTACTGGGTGAGTGATAAGCCTGCGGCGAGCGCTGACGAGTGGATGGAGGGTGCTAAGTCACACCAGGGCAGTTGGTGGCCAAACTGGCTGGAGTGGTTAAAGCCGCGCTCCGGTGAACTGAAAGAACCACCAACGTTAGGCAGCAAAGCACATCCGCCGATCACGCCCGCGCCGGGCACCTTCGTGTTGGAGAAATGAAGATAGCTCCATTTCGAAATGCCATCAGGTACGTATCGCCGGAGGGTGATGCAAGCACCCTGCTTTCAGGGGTAGGTATTGTGTGATATCGCCCCGGAAGCGTCCCTACTCCCCATCCACGCCTCTCCCGCCCCTACGGCTACCATGCTTGCCCCCAAAATGCCTACCCGTGAAAGCGCCACTCCCATCCCTACGGCTACGATCTATCCTTCACCCTTCCATGTCACTCTCGATCCGCGACGATCGACCCCACCCGGTCTCCCAGCGTCGGATCTATCCGGCTGATGATTATTGCATAGATGAGCCCGATGACAATGATTCCCAGGGCAATCCACGGGAAGAGGTTAAACGGTGCGGGTTGTCCTGGTTGTACGAGAGCCCAGAGCGGAAAACCAATTGCCAGAACGCCGAGGATCGGTAAGATCAGGTGTTTCAGCCAGGAGAATTGATCGGGATGGTGCCTCCTGTAGTACACCGGCAGAGCGATATTCGAGACGAGATAGGTCACCGCTACCAAAATCGTGCCAAGCGTGGCAATATCACCGAAGAACGTCACAGGTTCCACGGTCCAGCCAAAGATGTACACGATGGCCAGTCCAATGCCGAAAAAGACGAGGAAGCTGGCCCAGGGGGTGTGCCTCTTAGGGTCAAGCTTTGCCAATGCGGAGGGCAAAAGACCCTCGCGAGCCGCGTTAAAGATCAAGCGAGCCTGCGAGTTCGAGCCGGCAATCATGGCGCTCATGGTTGACGTGAACCCGGCAATGAACGCCAGCAGCGCCAGGAAGCCGGATATCTTCTCCGCCGCTGTAATGAACGGGACTTGTGCTTGTGAGAGCGCGTTGACATTGTAGTTAAAGGCGACAATGGTAGAGTATGAAAAAAGCAGGTAAGAGAGGCCCATCAACAGGATGCTCGCGTATATGGCTTTGGGAACGTTGCGCCGCGGATCATCGGTTTCCTCCGCCAGTGCGGCGGAGTTTTCCCAGCCGATGAACATGTAGACCGCCACCGGGAAGCCAAGTCCAAAACCCGCCAACCCACCTGAGATATTCATGGGATTGAAGGGAGCCAGGGAGAGATGTCCCGCGTTAGTGACCAGAGCGACGACCGAAACGAGCACCAGCACGACCATTTCCAGCAGGAAGAAATATCCTGCCCACTGGGTAGAAAGATGGACGCCTCTCACCAGGAGGAAAAAGACAATCACGACAAACACAAATGTGAGCAACTGCCATGGGATGTTAAAGCCAAAGTAGCGTTGAATAATGATCTGCGTCCAGCCACCGGAAATGTCGATGACCGATGCCATAGCGACGATATAGCCGATACTGACCACAATCGTCGTAGTGACGGCCATAACGGGTCCGAAGGTTTTCCCGATAAAGGTGATAAACGAGCCGGTTGACGGGATCGAGCGAGAGAACTCGGCAAGGGTATTGCCCAGCAAAGCGATGGCAATAATTGCCATGATGATCGTCAGCGGCGAGCCGATACCTGCTACTGCCGCAATGAGGGCGAAGCTGAAATAGAAACTCATGGCTGGAGCGATGTTCGCCATAGTAGAGGTTGCTATGTCGACTAGCTTCAGTGCGCCTCGCTGGAGACGCGGAACCTCTATTACTGGGCCGAAAGTTTTTCCCTCAATGGGAACAG
>CATPCK010000168.1 GCA_955652655.1 uncultured Ktedonobacteraceae bacterium
ATCCGTGGTCATGGTAGGGGCGATCCCTTGTGGTCGCCCTCTGGAGGCTCCTCAGAAGAACAGGAAAGACTGTGTATATACTTGTTGTTGATGATGACCGGTTTGCCAATACGCTGGTGCATTTTGTCCTTAGCAAAGAAGGTTTTGAGGTTGAGACGCTGGACAGTCCTCGTGGCGCGATGCAGATGATTGAAAAACGCGAACCGGATTTGCTCATTCTTGATATTACTATGCCCTATATTAATGGCTTTGAATTTTCTCAAAAGTTGCGCGCTGAGGGATACGAAACCCCTATTATTTTTATGACGGCGAAAGACACGATCGAGGATAAGTTGCAGGGTTTTAACATTGGCGCGGATGATTATATTTGCAAACCCTACAATCATCAAGAGTTAGTGGCGCGTGTCCAGGCTGTGATGCGTCGCATTAAGAAGAATGGTAAGTTTGAGAATACCAATATTCGTGGTGGAAAGTTTGAACTTTTACCTGCCGAGCTGAAGGTTGTGCAGCCTCATCATGCGGATATTCTTCTTACTCCGAAGGAGATGCAGGTGCTGCGCATGTTAATGGTGTATAATGGGCAGGTGGTCAAGCGCGAAAAGCTATTGGAAGAAGTATGGAATGATAACGAGAGCAATAGCAATATTGTCGATGTGTATATCCGTCGCTTGCGAGTGAAGTTGGAGCTGGACGCTGAAAAACCGCGGCACATCGTTTCTGTGCGCGGTATTGGTTACAAGTTTGTCGGGAAATAGAGGGGAAACCTGCTTTGCCGAAGCATTCTCGTAAGTCCGCACAGGTACGTGGAGATATTGATGTTTTGCAAGGTCAAGGAGTTGGGCCCAAATTGGGGCCTGATGACGACCGGGAAACACGTATAAAGGATGTGAGTACGACGCCCACCAATGGAGAGCGACGGTATGCCCACCTGGAAGCGATAGTTACGAATACTTCGGATGCCATGATCGCCCTTGATGAGCATTTCCATATTCTTGATCTCAACCCGGCGGCTATTACTGCGCTCGGTTTGCTCCCTGAGAAGGCTATTGGTTGCGAGTGCAGAGAGATTTTGTGCTGCCGTAATTTGAACAGGATGGAACTTTGTGGCACCTCAAGCTGTCCGCTCCAGCGTGTACTTGAACAAAGGCAGCCGCTGCCAAATGAGGAGTTGATCATTGGTGATTGCTGCGAGGTTTCTACCAGTGTTACACCGATCGATATTGGCGGTGGTGAACTGCATGTGATTTTTACCGCGCGTGATATGTCTTCACTCAAGGTGGCGAATCGGGTGCGCTCGAACTTTGTGTCGATGGTCTCGCATGAGCTGCGGACACCGCTGAACTCTGTGCATGGCTTTATCGATTTGTTGTTGCAGGGCCATATGGGTGAGCTGACGCAGGAGCAAAAGAAGTATCTTGGGTATGCCGGTGAGGGAGTGCAGCAGCTTATTTCGATTGTCGAAGATATTCTTTTTATGACGCGCTCGGACGTGGGGCAGTTTGAAATCAAGCAGCAGCCGGAGGTGAACTTTCTCGTGCTGGCGAGGCAGGTTGTGAACAGCCTGGAGCCCCAGGCGCGCAAAGCCGAAGTGGTGATCCATAAAGATATTCCTACGCCCTCTCCGCTGCTCTATGTCGATCCCCAGCGCATGAAACAGGTGCTGAATAACCTGGTGACCAACGCGATCAAATTTACGCCTCCCGAGGGCACGGTGACTATTCGTATCCGCCCCCATGATGAGCGGTTTGCGCTGATCTCGGTGATCGATACGGGTTTTGGTATTCCTGTTAAAGATCGCCAGCATGTCTTTGAGCGTTTCTACCAGTCGAACCATATGCAGCAGTCGAAGATGGGCGGGTATGGTCTGGGGCTCTCGATTGCCAGGCTGATTGTTGAGCAGCATGGGGGGATGATTGATTTTGAGAGCAATACGAGGAAGGGGACGACGTTCTTTTTCACTGCGCCGCTGTATAGGGAGCAGGTGGATTGAGGACTTGTGCCACCCTGACCCCAAGAGGCCGACCCCGGATTCCGTAGGGGCGAGGGTGGATGAAGGGTCGGGTGGGCCTTCATCCACCCTCGCCCCTACGGAATTGATGGGCTTTTCTTAGATTGATGCCTCTTGGACGACCTTTGCCCACGGGTTGCGCAACGAGATCATAGTGAGGAGCCAAAAAGCACAGGAATAGACCTCTTCTTGCCCGAGAGCAATGTTCTTTATGCTCTCACCTGGATGCCAAACTGTGCTGCGGGCCAAACTCGCGCACATAGTGCTGAAAGAAGGTCAAAGCTTCAATGCATGACCAGCTTGTCCTCGTCAGTTCCTCGCGCCTTTTCTCCACAGCCACGATGGCTTTTTCTGATCGACCCGCTACCAATTCGTCGAGCGCCAACTGGATGACGTTGAAGGGGTAGCCAGCGTCTCTGAGCAAGACCACGACGCGCAGGCGGCGCATCTGGTGCTCGTCATAGAGGCGGTAGCGGCTGTGCTGCTCGCGAACCGGGTGCAGCAAGCCCTGCTGTTCCCAGAAATGCAGGGCCGAGACACGCACACCCACTTGTTTGGCCGCCTCTCCTACTCGGAATCGTTGAGGATGGGAGGAGCTTTGCAAAGAGGCGGACCCAGCGGCTAATGTACGCAGGGCAGAGAGCGTCTGCTTAACCTGGATACGTTTGCTGGCAAGCTCGGCGTGGCGCTCGTCGATCGTCGCAAGCGCCGCTGAAAGGTCGCCCCGGTGAAGCGCTTGCATGATCGCTGATGTTCGGGGCCAGCTGTAGCCACGAACCATGCTTTTTACTGTTTTGAGTGCAGCCAGATGGTGCTGCGTGTAGAGGCGATAGCCGCTCGGACTCCGCTGTGCTTTCGGGATCAAGCCATTCGCCTCGTAATTGCGTACTTGTTGAACACTGATGTGTCCAGCCAGTGCGAGATCGTGGGTACGCAGATAGAGACGAGCTGTCATGTCAAACTCCCAAGTACCTTTAGAGACTTCTTTCAATCAACACTCTTCTTTCTACCACATCGAACAAGCACATTGAGCCTCAATAGGAGTCTGATGTCCCCATACATACGCGTCTCGATGCTGCTTAACCCTCCAGTTGGGCACCGGTGTTGTACAGTAGAAGGGTGATCCAGAAAAAAAGCCTGGCCAGCGCGGGATCAAAACGTATGCATACATCTGAATGAGAGAGCTACCTCACATGAGGCAACAGATGACAGACTGTTGCCGACATTCGAGGTAGCCATGAAGCGAATGATGGAGGAAACTCACATGCCTGAAGCGACATTACATGACGGAAGCACCATCGAGATCGAGGTCCACGGCTCAGGACCGACCCTGCTGCTGCCAGTCAATCCACAGCCGGTGATCGGGCCGCAGGCCGAGCAAATGCGCAAATATGGCACTGATCCGGCTCTGGGCCAATCGCTGATCAAAGGGCTGAGCGACGCCTTTCGCGTGGTGGCTTTCGACTATGAAGGACAGTGCCTTCGTCGACCGAAACCGGACACGCTGACGCCTGCCAACACCGCGAGCGATCTGCTTGCTGTGGCCGATGCCGCAGAGGCGGATCGGTTCGCCTACTATGGCTACTCCTGGCTGGCGATGATTGGGCTTCAACTCGCCATCCGCACCGACCGCCTCTGGGCACTCATCATGGGGGGCTTTCCGCCCCTCAA
>CATPCK010000169.1 GCA_955652655.1 uncultured Ktedonobacteraceae bacterium
CCTTGGAACCACTGGGAATTGGGGCTCGCAGCGTGCGTGAATGTTTGCTGATGCAGTTACAGGCCCTGAGTGAGCAGGAAGCTCCGCATCCTCTGGCGTATATTTTGCTTGATCGCTATTTAAACAAGCTTGGGCAGAGCCAGTTTCATGAAATTGCCCTGGAGCTGGGAGTGCCAGAACAGGAAGTGCGGCTGGGGAGCCACTATATCCGAACTATGCTCCATCCCTTTCCGGCTCACACATATAGAGGAGAAACCCAGTATAGCGGCGCAGGTAATGATGCGGCGTATATGCGACCCGATGTGATTATCCGCAGAGGTGCTGCGGCATTTGAAGTGGAGCTAATCGAAGAGAAGCGTTATCGCTTCCGCACCAGTAGCGAGGTGGTTGTACAGATGCAATCGGGCGGGGTCAAACATAGAGAAATGCAGCGCTACCTGCGCCAGTACAATGATCGCGCCAAATTTTTTATCGATTGCGTTCAACGACGCTGGCGAACCCTCACACGGGTAACTGAACTGGTTATCGATTATCAACGAGATTTTTTAGAGCACGGGGTGCGCTTTCTCCGCCCCCTAACTCGTGCAGAAATTGCCTCGCGCCTGAATCTCGACGAGGGAACCGTCAGCCGGGCGACTGCCAATAAATATATGCTGCTACCCAATGGTCGCTTGATACCGTTTTCTGATTTTTTCGACGGTTCACTGGGCGTGAAAGACATGTTGCGCGAACTCATTTCATCCGAGGAGCCGAAAAGACGACTGAGTGACGAGGAACTAGCCAGGCTGATACAAGCTCGAGGAATCCCCCTGGCGAGACGGACTGTTACGAAATATCGTGAAGAAATGGGTATTGGCTCGTCAAGAGAACGATAGGCGATGTGCTTATGGCTGGGGAATTTCTGGTGCAACATATACAGTTCGTTCTCTTTCATAAATAACCATGCCGGGGCCGCCGCCTTTCATGTGGCGGACGTGGCGCTGGAGAGTATAATCGACAGGCGTAGTCGTGGTACCACGTGACTGGCTATAGTATGCAGCAACACTGGCGGCCTGTTCAATGGTGCTGGCTGGGATGTCACGACCAGCGGCTTTAATGATAACGTGTGCACCCGGTACACCACGCGCATGGAGCCAGATATCGTTGGCGGTTGCCTGATGGAAGGTCACTTCTTCGTTTTGTCGACTGTTCTTGCCAACCAGTATCGTAAAGCCATCACGGCTTTGCAGGTGCAGTGGTACACCACCGCCTGGAGGAACAGGTTTCCCTTTGAGAGGTTTTCCACCTTTGCCCTTTTTCGGGGTTTTCTGAGACTTCTTCTCCTTTGATGTAAGTGCTCCACGGCCGCGCATATAGCCAGCTGATTGGACTTCAGCTTTGACCAGGGCTACTTCTGCGGGTGTATCAGCCAGCATGAGGTCGGCCAATAGCTGTTCTATTGTCGCTAATTCTGTTGCATTCTGCTCGATCTGGGCGGGGAGAAGCGCCGCGGCACGACGCAATTTGTGATATTTGTTAAAGAGGCGATTAGCGTTACCCACGGCGTCAAAACGAGGATCAATGGAGAAGGTGATGACGGGCGCATCCTGCTCGTTGTCCCCTTCAAAAAAGTTCTGGAGGGTGACAGTTGTCTGTCCCTGGTTAACTTGCTGTTGATAGGTCAAGAGGAGTTCAGCTTGCAAGCGATATTGCTCCGCCTCCCTGAGCGATCCTAATTCTTGTTGCAACAGGTCAGCTTTGCGCTTACAGCGATCGCGCTGGGCCTGCAAAATCTTGCGTACGGGGTTTCGAACACCTTCCATAGCGTCTCGCCACTCGCTTCGAGCATAGAAATCGTCGAGCAGGACGTTGATTGACGGAGATTGGCGAACGAGAATGCCAGGCGCTCCTGCATACTGCTCTAACACATAGGGAGCAAAGGCTATAGGAACGGTTTGAGGTGATGAGGTCAGGGCAGGTTGACTCTCGCCTATTGCTAAACGCTCTACTAACTGGGGTTGCCAGTGATGACTGTCAAAGAGAGCAGCCAGTTCACGCACATTCCAGGCCAGTTCTTCCCAAAGAGCGGTACCTGTGTTAGCCAGCGGTGTTTCCGTGTTCCCAGTCGTACGGTAGACCGCCTCACGGGCGATGAGAGGACTAAAGCCGAGGAGATGTTTTGTCAATAGCTGCCAGAGAGCCGGTTCTGCGGACGCGCGCTTGCGCGCCTTTGGCGAGGTGGTTGTACGTGGACTTTCAGCGCGCGCTTCTTCGTTTTCGTTTACGGCGCAAAGTGAGAGTTGAGCTGCCGTTATGGTGATCGGTTCTATTTTTGGCAAGGTTTGACCCGCAATGGAGCGGTGCTGAGCAGGAGGCGGCACGTACTGGAGATTGGGAGCGATGGTACGGTAGCGGTTGATTTCAGCGCCAACACGTTTCAAGCTACCCAGGATGATGTTGTGCTCATCGCAGAAGATGATATTGCTAAGGCGTCCCATGATTTCGATGATGAGGCGATAATGGGAACGATCATCACTACCTGGACCAGTACGATGGCTTGCCAGTAGTTCGATGACACGCTCCCAACGAGGCTGTTGAATGGCTTCGATACGTGCGCCCTCAAGATATTTGCGCAACAACATGACGAATGGCGGTGGTTCGCTGTTTATCTTCGTGGGCCTACGCGCGGTTATATGAGCCCTGGCCAGTTGTGGGTGAGCTGAGAGGTAGAGCCAGCGGTTCTGTCCGCCACCTTCTCCATACGTTACGGGAGCATAACACTGTATGGCTAATGCGTATTCGGTTGGTTGAATGATGGTGTCTATACGCGCATTAGCCAGGAGGGTTCGCCACTCGTCGGCAACGGCAGCCAGGGTTATTGCATCTACGTGCATAAGATTTTTCCTATCTATCGTTTTTTTTATGGGATACGATTGTCGTTCATGCTGGCAATCTAGCCACGCAGAAGGTAAAACTACCGAATTTGCCTGTTCTTGTTGTACAATACTAGCTAAGGACTATTTTCATGGGTCATTGTAGCATAGCTTATTGTATCTTCCACCCGAAAAGAACTTTTTTTACCAAGAATGGTGGATGTAACGATTCAGCCGGTGACTACACGTAGAGATGATTGTCAGTATAACAAAAGAGTAGTCTGTCGTATACTAACTCACTCTCTGAAGTGCCAGTAGCATTAGGAAAAAACATGCAACTTGAGACGGAGCAGACTGTGCCCCAGCAGTATCTCAAACCGCCGGCCCTCGAGCAGGGACTCCTTTTTGTTCTTTCAGCGCCATCTGGTACGGGGAAAGACAGTGTAATCCAAGCGCTGAAAGAACGAGGCATAGATTTTTATGTGGTTGCATCGGTCACCACAAGGGCACCGCGCCCCGGGGAGAGTGAAGGAAATCCCTACCACTTTGTCAGCCAAGAGCAATTTATGCAGATGGTCAAGAACGATGAACTGATCGAGTATGCCAATGTTCATGGTAACTGGTATGGGCAGCCACGTCAGGTGATCAGAGATAATCTGCGCGCTGGGCGTGATGTGCTCCTCAAGATCGATGTGCAGGGTGCAGAAACTATTCATGGCAAGGTGCCGGACGCTATTTTTATTTTTTTAGTTCCCGGTTCACTAGAAGAACTGGCGCAGCGCCTGACTGGTCGCCAGACAGAGACGGAACCACAACTGATAAGAAGGCTGTCAGATGCGCGCGAAGAGTTAGCACAACAGTCCTGGTATGATTACGTGATCGTCAATCGCCAGGGCCACCTGCAGGAGGCCGCAGATCTACTTCATGCGATTATGTTAGCTGAGCATGCGCGAAATCGTCCCCGCAACATCGATATTTAATTACTTCAAGGAGATATTATGGCTGAAGATCGTTTTGAGCATTCACGTACTCAAGAGCGCAACCTGGCGATGGAACTCGTGCGCGTTACCGAAGCCGCAGCCTTAAGCGCTGGGCGCTGGATGGGCAAAGGCAATAAGGAGATGGTAGACCAGGCAGCAGTAGATGCCATGCGCAATGCACTGGACGGGGTTGATATGAACGGAGTCGTCGTGATTGGTGAGGGTGAGAAAGACGAGGCTCCCATGCTCTATATTGGTGAGCAGGTGGGCAACGGTTCACCGCCCGATGTCGATGTAGCTGTTGATCCAGTAGATGGCACGCGGTTACTCGCGATTGGAGTCCCCGGGGCACTGGCAGTGGTAGCTATCGCAGAGCGCGGCAGTATGTACTCAGCTCCGCCAGGAGTATTTTACATGGAAAAGATTGCTGTCGGTCCCGCTGCAAAATACGTTGTCGATATTAACGCTCCCATCGCAGTCAACCTGGATCGTATCGCCCGCGTCCGTGATGCTCGCATCGATGATTTGACGGTCGTTATTCTCGATCGTCCACGCCACGAGGAAATTATTCGTCAAATTCGCGAAGTCGGCGCACGTATTCGGCTGATTACTGATGGAGATGTCTCAGCCGCTATTCAGGCGGCAATGGAAGACTATACCGGAGTAGATGTGTTGATGGGTATCGGAGGCGCTCCAGAAGCGGTATTAGCAGCAGCAGCAATTAAGTGTATCGGTGGAGAAATCCAGTGTAAAATCTGGCCTCGTTCGGACGAGGAGCGAGAAAAATTGAAAGCTGATGGGATCGATCCCGACCAGGTTTTCCGAGTAGATGACCTGGTTAAGGGCAATGATGTTTCGTTCGCGGCAACTGGCATTACAACCGGGGAGCTGGTAGATGGCGTCCAGTATTTTGGCTGGGGAGCTCGCACTTCATCTGTAATGATGCGCTCGCGCTCTGGTACGGTGCGCTACATTCATGCGCGGCACAAGTGGCGCAAAGCACCAATACTGTAAGGTTTAACC
>CATPCK010000170.1 GCA_955652655.1 uncultured Ktedonobacteraceae bacterium
CAACTTGACCTTGTATCGTATCCATGATCATTTCCTTCCTTTGTTGCTCACTCCTCTTCTCATTCAGCCCCGGTCTTGCGGCTCTTGCTGGTCGAGCGCATCAAGCATAGGGCAGCGACCGGTCGGTCCTTGTCCTGTGCAGAGCGAGGCCACCTGGAGCAGAGCTTGCCGCATGCGTTGTAACTCGACCATTTTCCGCTCCACCTCCGCGATTTTCGCCTCCGTGCGCCCCTTGACCTCGTCACAGGACGTTTGTGCGTCAACACGCAGCAGCAGTAGCTCGGAAATCTCTTTGAGTGAGAAGCCCAGCTGTTGTGCGCGCTTAATAAAGTGGAGACGCGTGACCACCTGCTCAGAGTACTGGCGATAGCCGGAGGCCCGGCGCGGCGGTTCCTCCAGCAAGCCCTCGCGCTCGTAGAACCGCACCATTTCCACGACGACCCCGGCTCTGCGTGCCACTTGTCCAATCGAGAGGATCTCCATCTCTATCCCTCCTTCGAAAAAAGTATACACTCTGTACCATACTACAGAGTCAAGAGGGAGGGAGGGGAAGTTCCGAGGTGCTTTTGAGCAAAGGAACTCTTCGACTTCCTTGCAAAGCATCCTCAAGTTTGTGCTCATGCAATCCATCAGTATAGCTCATCAATTTTCTGATTCAACTCAAAGGCGTTTGCCCATGTGGCGACCATTCGACCCGATGGATCTCCACAGTCATCTCCCATGTGGTTTGTGTGGGATGGAGCCTATCTCAAATTCACGCATGCCACCAATCGCCAGAAATATCAGAATATTCGGCGGGATCCGAGTGTCGCGGTGTCGATCACCACTGTGGACGATCCCTATGCCGAGTTTCGTGGTGCGGTGGAGCGCATTGAGGAGGATCCGGCAGGGGTCTTCTATGAGACGCTGGCGAAACGCTATGGTGCCCCATGGGGCTATCCCGGGGATCCGCGGGTGATCTTCTTTATGAAGATTGAGCACATCGCTGGTCAGAACCTCTAGGAATTGTTAGGGCTTCCTGTGGATGGCGCCTGATTGACGCAGACACTTAACCACCTTACTGCATGGACTCCACTGCGTGTACCGGCTCGATGTAGCCCCATTGCAGAAACCTGGCCAGCGTCGAGGCGACATCGAGTTCGCTGCGCTGCGTCAATCGCGCCAGTATGGAGACAGAGCGCCTGCCATCCAGTAGCAGGAGCACCCAGCGTTCTCTGCGAGGAAGTTGGCTGGCAAGCGATATAGCGAGATGGTCGGGGACCACGCGGAACACGGCAGATGCGGCAAAGGCTCTTTTCTCCCTCTCCTAAATCATTCATTCCTGTCGAGCATACCAACCACAAAGAGGCGGTACTGTGGCAGCACTGGACACCGGGTGGAAGATACCGGACGCCAGAGGGACGGGAGAGGGACGCGGCGGCTGAGATCAAAACATGCCGTGTTATAATGCGGAGTGGTGAGTCCCTCATAAAAGCTACTTCTATTTGGGAGGAGAAGAGTGAACAGGCCGGTCATGAGCCAAACGAGCAGCATGGTGGGCGTATCACAGAGCGTGGATGCTCCGGCTCCGCTCCTGCGCGTGTACACCTTTGGTGTGTTTCACCTCGATTGGCAGGTGCCTCCCTTTACAACTGAAGGTATGTGGAAGAGCCGGACGTCGGCTCGTACCCTGTTCAAACTCTTACTGTGCGCGCCTGGACGGCAGGCATCCAGGAGCCAGCTCGCGGGCATTCTCTGGCCCGAGACCGATGAGGACAAGGCGCGCGAGTCCCTGCGCTCGGCGAGCAAGGTGCTGCGCAAGGTCCTGCGTACAGCTGGCGGAGAGGAACTGCTCGAGCAGCGCAACCAGAACACCATCCTCAAGCTGGCCGAGCAGTCCCGCCTGTGGGTCGATGCGGATGCCTTTGAAGACCTGATCTCCCAGGCCGGGCGGGCGACCACCCCTGATGAGGCGCTTGCGCTCTGGCAGCAGGCGAAGTCCTTGCTGCGCGGCGAGTTTCTGGCCGACGATCAGGGAAGCGAGTGGATGCGGCACCGCTGGATCAAACTCCGGCAGCAGGCGCTGCGCATGGCCCGTGGTCGCATGGTGCGCCACCTGGCCGATCTGTATCTCCAGCGCGGTCAGGTCAGCCTGGCGGAAGAGGTCTTAGAGCAGCATATCATCCGCTTTCCCACGGACCAGGACGCGCTCTATCGCTTACTCCTGCTCCTGGAGCGGCAGGGATGCATTGAGGAGGCCTGCGTGCTCTACCTGCGAGCCAATCACGCCTTGGGAGCCGTAGGGAAACAGCCAGCAGCTCACGTGAGAGCCCATTATGAGCAGTTGCAGAAAGCCGTCCTGGCTGGTAAACAGATCGTTCCCGTCGCGCAGGTGCAGCTTTCCGATCCTCTTCCAGAGAGCTTGCAGAGAGCGAGAGTTTTGCCCCAAACTCAGACTCAGGATATGTTCCTTTCTGCTTCCACCGCATCAGCTGCCCTCGCCTCAAGCCAGGAGGACACCTTGGACCTGGTGAAAACACACCGGCAGATGCTACACGACTTGCTCATGCTTGCGAGCACCGTGCTGGTGCTCTCACCCTATGCGCGCTGGCCGATCAGCGAAGGGGAGCGACCATCCCTCACGCTCGTCAACACGGCAATTGAGGAACTGGAGCGCATGACCGAGAGTTTCTGGCGGCTGTGCGCCAATACCTCCCTCGATCTGCTGGGGAACCTGGTAGAACACTACCGGACCATCATCCAGCTCCTCAAACAGATGCAGGCGCGTGATGCCGTCCAGCGCCTCTGTTCGCTTTCCGGGGAAATCGCGCAAATTCTGGGGAAAACCTTGTTTGACCTCCACGAATACGCGCTGGCGTGGTCCTACTACACGTTTTCGCTCAAGGCGGCGCAAGCTGCCTTCAACCACGAGTTGTGGGCGGTTGGTCTCGGGCGGATGAGCCTGTTGCTCATCTACTGGAATCAGTCCCGCGAGGCGCTTCCCCTCTTGCAGGAGGCGCAGCAGTTGACCGTCCAGAGCCCCAGGATAGAATGTTGGCTTGCAGCTGTCAGGGCTGAAGTGTACGCACACCTTGGTGACTCCGATGCCTGCGAGACCGCGCTGACTGTCGCCAGAACGCTCGCGGAGCACGCGTCTTTAGGAGAAGACCGCTACGCTACGGGCTTCAACCCCTCTCGCCTGGCCGGGTATGAAGGCGTGTGCTTTGTGCGGCTGCGTCAACCCGACCGCGCGTTGCCCGCGCTCCAACAAGCGCTGGCCCTCCTCGATTCGCAAGCCATTCGCAGACAGTCAACGCTCTTTACCGATATAGGAATTGCCCATGCCCAACTGGGAAACGTGCAATATGCGTGCACATTTGCCATCCAGGCGCTGGTCATCACCACGCAAACCAAATCCCTGAGCGTGCTGGAGCGCGTGCGCCAGGTGCGGAAAGAATTGGAGAGGTGGAAGGACACTGAGGAGGTCAAAAACCTGGAGAGGCAGCTTGAAACAACATCGATACGTATCGCTCTGTAAAAAAGGACATTCATGAGTGAACTCGCATCTCCCCGATCCCCAATCCTCTATCTAATAGTGTGTGCAGCGCCTCCAGCGCAACAGACGCGAGAGGTTGTGCCGCTGCTCCAGGCGGCGGGATGGGATGTGTGTGTTATCGCCACGCCTCAAGCCGCTCGCTGGATGAATACTCAGGCCCTTGCCGAACTCTCGGGACACCTCGTTCGGACGGACTACAAGCTGCCGGGGGAGGCAGACCCATTGCCCAAAGCCGATGCGATGTTGATCATGCCGGCGACCTTTAACACCATCAACAAATGGGCGCAGGGCATCGGCGATACGCTGGTGACCAGTATCTTGTGCGAAGCGCTTGGACGTGGAAGCCCTCCGGTCGTGACCGTCCCCTGTCTCAAGATGGACCTCGTGCGACATCCGGCTTTCTCCAGAAGTATTGCCTTGTTGCGCGAGTGCGGCGTTCATGTCCTGCATGAGCCAGAACGCTATCCATCACCACTCATGGTTCCCTGGAACGAGATACTTGCAACACTTCATGAGGTCACTCAGAGCAACGGGTAGAAGAGAACGATGTGAGTTGGGAGGAGTATAGGAGCAAAAGGAGTATCAAGAGTGAGCCTGACGATGCTCATCAATTGGCTCCGGCAGGCAGTAAGGCTTCTTCCCTACTCTATGAAACGACAACATAGACAGAGTGAGCAAACACTGAGCATGTATGCTCTGGCACCTCATCATTCGTTGGTAACGCGAGAAATGCTCGTGAGAGATCTCTCTACGCCTGATTACGCACTTGAAGCGCCAGGGGTACGACAACAATTCACGAATTTTTAGGCCTGAACTGGGCGCACGCGATCAAACAGGTGGATTCTCACGCAGCCAGGTGGATAGCCAACAATGCGCTCAGAAAGTTGCAGAAGAAGACCCCTTAGCTCTCATACGCTTCCAACAAAGCGGAATCCCACCGCCTGAATAGCTCCGTGATCGACCAGATACTGTTCCATGCGCTTGAGAAAGGTGAGCAGCCCTCGCTCCTGCTCGGGTGGCGCATGGCGGATCCCATTGCCGATGTAGACGAAGAGGTAGGGAGCCCAGGCAAAAAAGTGCTCGTGAAATGTCCCCTGGAGCGCTGACACCATCTCCTCGTACCGATTGAGATGGTGTTCGGAGGCGCGTTTGAGCCAGGCCGTTCTCAAGGCCTCAATGGAGGCTGCCTCATCGGGCAGAGATGCCGGATCGGCATCGTAGCGTCCGCTCAAGAAGAGCAAGCGTTGCATCTGATAGAGCCAGCAGGCCGTCTGCTCATCGAAACGATCATAGGCGTAATCCTGGCAGATAATGCTCCCTCCACCCTTGAGGAGCCGTTTCACGTTCACCAGCGTCTGCTGCAATTCGCTCAAGTGGTGGAGGGAACGATTGAAGATGACAGCATCAACGCTGGCATCTGGGGCCTGCCAGGTGTTCACGTCTGTGTTGATATAGCGGAGGCTCCCAAACCCAGGAGTATGAGGATGAGTGGTCTTGCTCCGCTCGGCCACCTCGAGGATGTCAGCTGACAGATCGATTCCGATGACAGTATGACCATCTCTGGCAAGCTCAAGGGAGAGGTAGCCGTTGCCACAGCCGACCTCCAGGATCGTCTGTGCCGAATGCGGAAGCATGCTTTTCACGAATTGATAGGTATCGAGCGCACTCAGTTCAATCATGGGAACACTTCGCCACTGGAACCATTTGCCCTCATCGAGTTCTGGGTATCCTCTGGGATAGCGCGCATCAGCGATGAAGGGAAGGTCACTCATAGCTCACCTCCTTCACCGCCACGCCTGGAGAACACTCTGTGCTCACAATCTCGATGTAGGTTTCTTCGTACTCTTCCCCTCCCTCACCAGAGGAGTCCATTTCGTATTCCTCCCTATATTTCTGGGCTAAGAGGGCATCAGCATGGGCATGCTGAGCAACTGGCAGTTCGTGCGCAGAGGCTTCGATCGGTGGTCCGAGCACGTTGCCCATCAGATCGCAGGGAGCGATTGATACGCGTCCATTATTGCGAATGCGCTTGATCTTGCCAGTGATACGACCGGTGACCATGTAGAGCCTGCCCTGCTCATAGGCAAACCACATGGCGGTGGGTACCCCAACACCACTTTTGCGCATGGTCGTGAGGAGGACAAACTCGTAGGAAGACAAGGAGGCTAAGGGGTCATCTCTCTCTCCCTGTTGCTGTGCGCTTTCGGTGGTCATGTGCTCTTCCTTTCCTCATGTCGTCGCTGCGTTGTCAGATGGTGGAGCAGTTTGCATCCTCGGCGCTTGGCCGCTGGACTGCCCGTACTCGGGGCTTGTTCCAGGATGGCGTTGGTCTGGTGCCGAAGCGCGGGGAGATCTGCGAGCGCTGCAAGCGCACACACCTTGACAATATGACTCGTGTCGGTTGACGCATGAACTCCTCACCACTCTATATTACGCTATTTTGACATACCTTGGAGAAGTTTATAAAGAACGATCTGTCCTGCTCCCAGGTGCGCTCCACCTTCTCCCGTTATCTCCAGACCACTATTCGGTAGACTTGTTGTGAGGAATGCGGCGAGCTTGCAAACACACGAACGCGAGCGGCACCAGCGCTCTCCGGCGCGGCTCACGTGAGCGGGCTCGCTTCCATCAAACGATCGCAAGAATCTGTACGAGGTAAAGGAAGGAGACATTGCATTATGGACCAGACACTGTTCGCACCTGATGGCGGCCAGCCGCGCAGCTCCGAGGAGGCCCTGCCTTCTCATGCCATGCTAGTCGCCTCAACAATGCATACACCGACATCAAATGAACTCGATGACTTTCCGGAGGACGCCCTGCTGGAGGATGAAGCCGCGGGATGGAGTGCGCAGTTCGTCGTCCCGTTCCAGCAATCCGGGCCGATGCCCGCTGTGAATCCACAGCCACCCCGGGCAAGTACCAATCAGACGGGCGCACCAGCGCAAGGTCACACAACGCCGCGGCGGTTTCCCATCCTCAAGGTTGCCCTGATCAGCACGCTCATTATGCTAGCGGTAGGGTTCCTCGCGCTCTCGGTCTTCGCACAGCCAGCGACTCACCTGACTACTGCCGCAAAGAATCCCACGCAAGGACCCCTGGTGACACATACAGCGCGACGGCCTGGCCGACGCGTTCTGTACAGAAGACCCCCACTCCGACCATGACCACTGCGACCGCACAGCCAACACCTCCGAGTGACTGGGTTCTCTCGGCGCAAACGCTACAGCAAATCGGGTGGACAGGGACCGGTCTTTCGACGGGAGATGCGCTCGAAGCTGAGCGAACCGCCTGGACCTTCACCGACCGCGAGATGAGCCTGGATTACAGAAACGCGGGGACGCAGGCTCAGCATAGCGGCACGTTTACGGCTGCGGTGTTTCTCCTGACACCAAATGCCAGGGCGCGGTTTTTCCAGAACGATGTCCGTGTGATAAACAATGTGCTGTTCGACCGGGTCGAGCAGCAGCACTTGATTCAGCAGGTGGTGAATGCTCAGCCGCGCCTGGTCCAGTTCCAGGTCCAGGGCCAGCAGGAGTTTGCCTGGGTCGAAGTTTCCTTCCAACTCTGGCAGTCCCAGCTCAACCCGCAGACCGGCCAGCGAGTCGAGGGGCTTGAACTCGACCCGGCTACCCACGGACCGTGCGTCCACCACATGATCGTCCTGCTGCTGCGCGTGACACCTGGCACGCAGGGAGCCATCGCCCCTATGGGAGGCACGGGCTGGCTGGTCAGCACCTATGCGCTGGATCAAGCGGGAGGGAGCTTACCAACTGTCATTCAACCGGCCTGACGTTCCACAACCGGCTTCTGTGGTCCAAACTGCCTTGCTGGATTCTGCTGACTGTGAAGGCGCGGGAGGTCTTTGCAACGAAACGTTTCGAACCGTAGAACGTTCAAGAGCGTCTCAGGGGGCGCCACAACTTTTTGCAAAGGGAATAGGTCGGATAACTACTTGGATGAAATTGTTCTGATCCACTCTTGGGGCATCGGATAATTGATGAGCCTTGCCGAGCATTGTGCTGAGCAGATCTTTGAAGGAGAGGCACCTGATACGCTCTTCATTTCCCCAAGAGTGGACATGACCTCTAGGATCTTCTGGTTTACAGGCACATTCTCTCCTCACGCTTCCCTCCTGTGGATCACTGCTCTCTCGATGATGGGGTATAATGCTGAGAGATGATCCTTGTGACTCGCGGTCTTTAGCCCCGGTGGGTTGTGTGTTTCCAGGTTGGAGGAGGTCTCGCGTGCTTGATGTACCGACGGGAACGATCACGCTGCTCTTCACCGATATCGAGGGGTCTACGCTCCTGCTGCAACAATTAGGTGAGCAGTATAGCAGTGTGCTGGCTCAATGCCGACAGTTGTTGCGTACGGCTTTCCAGCAGCCTCACGGTCACGAAGTCGATACACAAGGAGACGCCTTTTTCTTCGCCTTTGCGCGTGCCACCGATGCCGTCTCAGCTGCCGTGGCTGCCCAACGCGCCTTTGCCTCGCATGCCTGGCCCGAAGGGATGGCGGTGCATGTACGCGTGGGGCTGCACACCGGGGAGCCGCAGCGGACGGCTGAAGGCTACGTGGGCCTGGATGTGCATCTCGCGGCGCGCATGATGAGTGTCGGGCACGGGGGCCAGGTGCTGCTCTCGCAGACCACGCGGCACCTGGTGGAGCACCACTTGCCCGCTGGGGTGAGCTTGCGAGATTTGGGGGAGCACCGCCTCAAGGACTTACAGTATCCCAGCCATCTCTTCCAACTCGTCATCGCCGACTTGCCCGCCGATTTTCCGCCCCTGGGGACACTCGACACCCACCCGCACAACCTGCCCGTTCAGCCCACGCCGCTCATTGGGCGCGAGCGGGAAGTCGCCGCCGTGCAGCAGCTCCTGCTGCGCGAAGACGTGCGTTTGCTGACCCTGACCGGACCCGGCGGCAGTGGCAAAACGCGCCTGGGCCTGCACGTAGCCGCCGAACTCAGTGACCACTTCACCGATGGCATCTCTTTCGTGAACCTGGCTCCCATCAGCGATGCCGAACTGGTCGTGCCGAACATCGCCCAGACGCTGGGCGTGAAAGAGAGCACCACACGGTCCATGTTGGAGCAGCTGCAAGCCTTCCTGCAGGAGAAGCTGCTGCTGCTGGTGCTCGACAACTTCGAGCAGGTGGTGAGCGCCGCACCCAGGCTCTCGGAACTCCTGTCGCGCTGCTCACACCTCAAGTTGTTGGTGACCAGCCGCACGGTGCTCCACCTCGCGGCTGAGCACGAGTTTGCCGTTCCGCCGCTCTCGCTGCCCGATCTCAACCACTTGCCCGACCTCGTGACGCTGTCGCAGTATGAGGCGGTGGCTCTCTTCATTGCACGCGCCCAGGCGCTCAAGCCCGATTTCCAGGTGAGCAATGCCAGCGCCCCGGCAGTCGCCGAGATCTGTACCCGCCTGGATGGCTTGCCTCTGGCGATTGAACTGGCCGCGGCCCGCATCAAACTGCTGCCTCCACCAGCGCTGCTCGCTCGGCTGGGCCAGCGCCTGGCGGTGTTGACGAGCGGTGGACGCGACGCACCAGCGCGGCAGCAGACGCTGCGCAAGACCATCGACTGGAGCTATCAGTTGCTAGACGCCGATGAGCAGCGGCTCTTCCGGCGGCTCTCCGTCTTTGTAGGTGGCTGCACCCTCCAAGCCATCGAGGCGATCTGTGCTGCTCTAGACACTCAGCCTCCTACACTCTCGGTGTTGGATGGCGTGGCCTCCCTCATCGACAAGAGTTTGCTGTGGCAGACCGAGCAAGAGGCAGAAGAGCCACGTTTCGTGATGCTGGAGACCATCCGTGAATATGGGCGAGAGGCGCTCGCTGCAGTCGGGGAGGCGGAGGTCACGCACCAGGCTCACGTTACCTATTACCTGACGCTGGCAGAAGCAGCGGAACAGGCGTGGAACGGTCCGCAGCAGGCGGTGTGGTTTGGGCGGCTGGAGCAGGAGCATGACAACCTGCGAGCGGCTATGAACTGGCTGTTTGAGCGGGGAGAAGCAGAGAGGGTCTTACGCTTGGGGACAGCCCTGTGGTGGTTCTGGTACGCACACGAACATTGGTATGAGGGATGGAACGAGCTTTCGCGGGCGCTGGATAGATCCGAGGGGGTGGCAGTGCCGCTGCGCGCCAGGGCCCTGTGGGCTGCTGGGAGCCTGGCCGGCTCCCTGGGCCACGTCGAGCGGGGAGCAGTGCTGTGTCAGGAGAGTCTGGCGCTGTTCAGAGAGATCGGAGACACAAAGGGGATGGGCGATGCCACCTTTCATCTGGCCCACGTCGCTTTCGCGCGCTGGGATTTGGCAGCGGCGCGAAAGCTGTTCGAGGAGAGCCTGGTGTTCCTCAGGGAGACCGGCGACAAGACCCTCACGGCCTGGGCGCTTAACGCTCTGGCCCTGGTGGTCCTCTACCAGGGTGAGTATGCCAGGGTCCACCCGCTGGCAGAGCAAGCGGTAGAGACCTTCAGGGAAGTAGGCGACACCACTGGGGTGACGATGTCGCTCATGACCCTGGCACGTGTGGTGTTTTGGCAAGGTGATCTCGTGCGAGCGCAGACCTTAGCAGAGGAGGGTCTCGCGAGAGCTTCGGAAACGGGCATCAAGAGTTCTGAAGCTCTTGCGCTCGCTCTCCAGGGGGAGATCGCCCTCGCTCAAGGTGAGACGACGACCGCACGCCTGTTGATTGAACAAAGCCACACGCTTTGGCAGGAGATCGGTAATCAGGAAATGCTCGCCTCGACGGGCTCCCTTCTCGGAAAGGTCCACGCCGCTCAGGGTGACCACACGGCAGCACGCACAGCGTATGAAGAGAGCCTGCTGCGAGGGCTGGCCGTCGTGGATATTGCTCCCGCGCTCGAAGGGCTGGCCGTCGTGGCCGCGGCGCAGGGTGAAACGACATGGGCAGTGCGGCTCTTGGCTGCAGCGGCAGCCCTGCGCGATTCCCTCGGCGCGCCCTTGCCACCCGTCTACGGTGCCGACTACGAGCGCTGCGTCGCTGACGCACGTGCCCAACTTGGTGAGCAAGCCTTTGCGGTGGCATGGGCCGAGGGACGTGGCATGACATGGGAGCAAGCCCTTGCAGCTCGAGGACCCGTGACGATCCCACGAGAGACACACCCAACTCCACCAGCGAAATTGCCACCCACCTCGCCTTTCGGGCTGACGGTGCGCGAAGTAGAGGTGTTGCGCCTGCTGGCTCAGGGACTGACTGACGCCCAGATCGCCGCACAACTCGTCATCAGTCCGCGCACGGTCAACACCCACCTGAAGGCTATCTATGGGAAAATCCAGGTCTCCTCGCGCAGTGCTGCCACACGCTATGCGCTCGAACAGCGCCTGATCTAACCCGCCAATCCTCACCATCCATGCAGCCTGATCATCGTCTACCTGATTCTACGTAGAACCCCTTGCCCTCATTTCCCTGTTGCTTTCTGAAGATACGTAGCCATGACACCTTTTTCAAGGGATGTGTTCTGGTCGGCCCTCACGTATACTCTCACTAAAGCAATGGTTGCGCGGTCTCTCTCGTTGGGAGGCCATGATGGATATCGCGCACTGGCACATTGCAAGCAACATCGTATCGACGAAAGAAAGAAGGAGAACACCATGAGAAAAGTCATTGTTTCCGAGTACGTGACGCTGGACGGCGTTATGGAAGATCCCGGCGGCGCTGAAGGGTTCAAACACGGCGGTTGGAGCTTTGGATTTGGGGGTGCAGAACAGCAGCAGTATAAATTCGAGGAACTCTTCGCCTGCGATGCGCTTCTGCTGGGCCGCCGGACCTATGAAGGGTTTGCCGCCGCCTGGCCAAACATGCCTGGGACCGGGGCGTATGGTGAGAGGATGAACAGCCTGCCCAAATATGTTGCTTCAAGGACCCTCTCTGAAGTGACATGGAATGCCGCCCTGATCAAGGGCGATCTGGCGGAAGAACTGTCCAGACTCAAGCAGCAGCCCGGTCAGGACATGCTGATTTTCGGCAGTGGCGAACTGGTCTACACGCTGAACGCCCGCGACCTCATCGATGAATATCGGCTGATGGTCTTTCCCGTGGTGCTGAGCAGCGGAAAGCGTCTCTTCCCAGAGGGGAGCGAGAAGAAG
>CATPCK010000171.1 GCA_955652655.1 uncultured Ktedonobacteraceae bacterium
GTAATCGTGCCAGTCGCTATTTAACACATCCAGACAGAGCGCATTCATCAGTTGTAACTCCCTAAAGACTAGCTTGCCCATTGCATCTTTTTCTGGTAGTATAACGTGTGTAATGGTATAAATACAAATATGGGCGTTACATTTACCTTCTTGACATGAAACGTGAAAGGAGTATTCCTATGCCACTCTCTTCTTCCTGGCCGATGAGAACTGGGCACTGATGATCAGCGAGTTTGAAGGGGGGAAACGCAACGCCGCCTTTCTGCTAGGGAGCGGCCTTGTGTTGCTTACCTCGTGGGTGAGTTCTACGGTACATGGACGAATACCTGGCGGAGCGGTCCATAACCCATCGCAATGGGGCCTGGATTTTGTCTTCACGGCGATGTTTCTCGCGCTGCTTGTAGGGTTATGGAAAGGAAAAGCAGACCTCCTTCCCTGGATAGTGGCTGCGCTGGTGGCTGTGGCGGCTGCTCATTGGCTTCCTGGTAAGTGGTACATCCTGCTGGGCGGCGTTGCGGGGAGCCTGGCAGGGGTGATGCTATATGCAGATTAATCCTCAAGTGCTGATCACCATCCTTGGCATGGCGCTCGTGACATACCTGACGCGTATCGGTGGGCTATGGCTGATGAGCCGTGTGACTCTCTCCGGGCGTATAAAGACGTGGTTAGGCTATCTTCCTGGGGCGGTGCTCGTCGCCATAGTCGCTCCAACTGTGCTCAGCAGTGGCCTCACAGAAACTGGAGCAGCACTAGTGACAGTGCTTGTAGCAGCAAGAACTCGCAATGTGCTCCTCTCCATGGTCATAGGCGTTGGCGTGGTGTTCGGACTGCGACTGCTGCTGGCCAGTCTGAGATAAAGGAAAACGATTTTTCTTTGGGATACGTGTGGGAATGTGTGGGCGTCGATGTCAACGTGAGGGGCGGATGGCATAGCCACATGTTGCACCGACGCCAGCCCCAGTACTGAAGGCTGAGACACATCATAGCTCTGATACCTCATTTTCCCCCAGCAATGGTGAACAACCCGGCTATGCCAACGAGATACAAGATAAGCACCACAATTGAGTCGATGCCGAGGTTGAGGAACTGGCGCTTGGGGCGGAAGATTAAGCCATAGATATAGACGGCTGTAAGGAGCGCGCCAAGGCTGGCGAGGTAGATGTCGGTGTTTTTGGCCTGTGGGAGCACGGATTGCCCTGAAAGGAGTGTGGCTAGCAAAAAGAGGACGGGTAAAAATGAGTTCCCGCCGAAGATATCGCTGAAGGCAAGGTCATAATCGCCGATTTTGACCGAGGCTAGTCCTGTTGAAACCTCCGGGAGTGATGTGGCTGCCGCTAAGACGGTTGAACCGAAGAGGACACCGCTCAGGCCAATATGACCGGCTATCGCGTTGCCACTCTCCTCAAGGACGACCCCCGCCAAAAGCGTTACAACTGCTGAGATAGTAAAGACGATCAGGACGCGCGCCGTGCTCCACTTTTCCACCTTCTCCTGGCTATCTTTCTGATCAGGACGCGAGGTATCCGGGGCACGACCTTTTTCTTGCCATGGGAGGTCAGTGCGTGCCTTGTTAATCAACCAGAGACCGATGAGCCAGAGTGCGGCTATCAATAGATCACCGGGGGCCAGACGGGCAAACATGACCGATTGGGGGAGCTGCGTTCCCATGATGGAGATAACGAGCACGCTGATTACCAGCACACCTTCAAGCACGAGCTGGAGCGAGGCGGCTTCGTATGTCAGCGCCGCCTTTCGACGTAAACCGAAGCCATCGAGGATGACAAGCACGACCGTCTGTATCGCGATACCTCCCAGGATGTTTCCGATGGCAATACCAGTATTGTGCGATAGTGAAGCACTGACGACAATAGCGATTTCTGGGAGATTCGTTGTAATCGCAAGGAAAATGAGGCCGCCGAGTGCCTGGCCAAAGCCAAAACGGGTGTCGATGGCATCTGTGGTCCTGGAGAGTTGGATACCGGCAAGCCAGACGGCAGCCGCTCCTACGATAAAAATAAGGATTAATAGGGGAAGAGAGAGTGATTCAAACATAGCTGTTTTATCGATTTATGTGCGAAAAGACGATCTGTTCTAATGTATTGGCGAGCGCCAGCTCATCCAGCGTTGCCAGGTTACTCAAGAAAATGATCGTGACTCCATCATCAATGAACCGCCCGATATAGGTCCTGAAGCCATCGATTCTCCCATCATGCCAAATCAGCCGATGTCCAGGCACAGGTGATTTGGCCAGGAACCACCCATAGCCATAGCCTGACCCCACGTACTGCGATGCAGTGACATAGGGAGTAAACGCCTCATCAAGCGTCTGTTGCGAGACTAGCGTGTTTGTGTAGAGGGCTTGATCCCAGCGATACATGTCTTCCACGGTCGTTTGTAGAAGTCCCGAGCCAAAGAGGAATGTCCATTGAGGGGCAGTAGGCCACCCCAGTGTCACAGCTTTGACGCGCCAACCTGCATAGCCGACCGCGTGATCAGGCAGGGAGAGATAATTCGGGTTGAAGCCCGTGTCCTTCATCTGCAAAGGGTCAAAAATGGACTGCTCCAAGAACTCGCTATACGGCTCGTCCGAGGCCCGCTCGACGACATAGCCCAGAATCTGGTAGCAGACGCTACAATAGTCGAACTGACTGCCGGGTGTAAAGGCCAGGGAGACACCGTTGTAACTGGCAATCCATGCCTCAGGGGAGGCGCCCGACAATCGTGAATCGTCCAGTTGTGGGATGCCAGAGGTATGCGTCAATAGTTCGTGGATGGTCAGTGGCTGCCACGCCGCGGGACAATTTGCAAGGTAGGAGCAGAGACGATCATGCACATGCAGTTTGCCGCGCTGCTGCAGGATGAGGATCGCCATGGCAGTAAATTGCTTGGTGGTGGAGCCGAGATAAAACCTGGTGTGAGGCTTGTTGGGCACACTGTGGTCCCAATCGGCCATGCTATAACCCTTACTTAAAAGCACCTGGCCATGTTGTGCGATCAGCACTGAGCCGCTGAATTGCTGTTGTGCGGCCTTGTTCGTCAGCAGGCTATCTACCTGGGGGGCAATCAGCGCCGTTTGTGCAGTAGGAGTTGCTTGCGTGGTGGGCGTCGGTTGCTGTTTGTGAGGGGTACTAGAAGTGACAAGCGCTGTTTGGTACGCGTGAGGAGCAGCCTGGGGCACTCCCCAGGCTTCCCAAGCTGCAGCCAGGAGAAACAGCATCAGACCTGTGATTACCAGCAGGCAGATGGTTAAAAAGAAGTTCTGCCGCCCTCGGTGTTGTTGTCGAGTGGGCTGTTGTGCTGGTAATAAAAGATTTGGCCTCTGTTGATTGTTTATCATTCTCTGTTGTTCCTCCATGAATTAGAGAGACAAGTAGAAGTTTTTAGAGAGATCAAGCACACAAAAAGCGGGAGGATAGGCAGATGAACATATTTCTTTTTTCATAATCCCATCCATTCTAGTATCAGAGTATTACCATCACTGCATTCCTTGTTTCCGATGACTACAAAGAGATAGAAAAACCTTACCTTTTGATAATAATGCAACTATAGAGTAATAACGGATGAAGGGGAAGAATGAAACGGTGGTAATCTGGTTAAGAATTGGTTATGATTAACCACAAAAGTGGAATTCTAGTAATACCAGTAGAGGGAAATGGATACAGCGCATCAGATTGTAGCCGATACCTTTCACCGGGAAGCAGACCGCATTCTCGCCAGCTTGATCAGTTCTGTAAAGGACTTCGAGCTGGCAGAGGATGCGCTGCAGGACGCTATGCTCGTGGCGCTCGAACGCTGGCCTGTAGATGGTATTCCTCGCAATCCGAGCGCGTGGATCACAACTACGGCGCGGCACAAAGCTATCGATCGCCTGCGCCGCACGAGCACGTTGGCACGCAAACAGGTGCTTCTACAGCAACTTGTCGAGCAGGAAGAGCAGAGAGGAACAGAGGAGATGGAGGATCGAGCGATCCCTGATGAGCGTCTCAAGCTGATGTTTACCTGTTGCCACCCGGCGCTGTCGTTGGAGGCACAGGTAGCACTGACGCTGCATACGCTGGGCGGGTTATCCACTCCAGAGATTGCCAGCGCCTTCCTGGTCCCGCTGCCAACGATGGCACAGCGCCTGGTACGAGCCAAGCGCAAGATACGGGATGCCGGTATCCCTTATGGCGTGCCGGAGGCGGAAGCTTTAGGGGAACGTGTCGATGCAGTGCTCTCTGTGCTCTACCTCATTTTCAATGAAGGGTACGCGGCCACATCAGGGAATGAGCTGATTCGACGGGAACTCTGTGACGAAGCGATTCGACTGGCCCACGTGCTGGCGATGCTACTGACCCAGGAGGCACTTTTCAACGAGGTGCCAGAAGCGCTAGGTCTGCTCGCGTTACTGCAGCTGCACGACTCACGGCGCAGTGCACGTGTTGGGCCAGAGGGAGAGCTTGTGCTGCTGGAGGAACAAAACCGCTCGCTTTGGGACC
This sequence comes from uncultured Ktedonobacteraceae bacterium, assembly GCA_955652655.1. Lineage (GTDB taxonomy): Bacteria > Chloroflexota > Ktedonobacteria > Ktedonobacterales > Ktedonobacteraceae > UBA11361. The sequence goes on from CATPCK010000171.1 coordinate 4,479, forward strand.
AGAACGAGATAGAGGAGGGTATAACCCTCTTAGAACGAGCGCTGCGTATGAGGCGACCGGGACCCTACCAGGTGCAGGCGGCAATCAGCGCTCTGCATGCTCAAGCAAGGCGCCCTGAAGACACAGATTGGGTGCAAATCGCTGCACTGTATGGAGAACTCTTTAGAATGATGCCTTCGCCTGTTGTTGAACTGAACAGGGCGGTGGCCGTAGCGATGGCGGATGGTCCACTGCGAGGACTGGCGCTGCTGAATCGACTGGAACTGGAGCTAGCGCTGCGGGATTATTACCTGTTTCATGCCGCTCGCGCTGACCTTTTGCGCCGTGCAGGACGAATGGACGAAGCGGGTGTTTCATATAGCCAGGCACTTCACCTATGCCAGAATGAGCGAGAACGCGCTTTTCTGCGTCGTCGACTGGCGGAGGTTTCGCGGCCAGCATCTAAGGAGCAATAGGGAACTTGGGGACTGCAAGTCGCCTCCCACCTACCACCAGGGCGACCCTTGCGGTCGCCCTGGTGGGGTCTGGGTACCAACTCGCTTCCTATGATACTGAATCAGTTGCCTGTCGAGGGATCAAGGAAGAGGCGAGCGGAGTTACGATGGTTAGAGAAATCGAACATGTTACCCAGACTGCCGGCAAGCGCGTCAAATGACTGGTTTCCGATGCGTCCCAGGCTCCAGTTATCCTCGATGAAGCGCAGGATCGAGGTCTGGTCGGTGATTGAATGATCCACGAAGTTCTCTTTTGCGAATGGTGAGATGACAAGTAATGGAAGGCGGGGGCCATAGCCGCAGCGATCCGGGTAGGCGCCTGCCTTCAGGATGCCGCACTGACCGGGGTCGGAGAGGGCATCGTAGGCCGGGTCGTTGGACTGGCTAACGATGGGGCCCATCACGTGGTCGTACCAGCCGTCCGAGTCATCATAGGCGATGATGACCGCAGTGCTACTCCAGGTAGGCAGTTTCTGCAAGCGATTGATGGTATCGACGAGAAAATGCTGCTCGTCCAGCGGATCAGAGTAGCCAGCATGGCCGTCCTGGTATCCTGAGGCCTTGAGGAAGTTCACGGCTGGCATGTCTCCCCTGGTAGCGGCATCCCAGAAGTTCGACAGGTCATACTGGTGGTTGGCCTGGTCGGTTTTTCCGATCATTGCTATTGAAGTGGGCGGCAGGTGGTGCGGATTGGAGGTGGACTGGTAGTACTGGAACGGCTCATGGTGCGGGATGTAGTCAGTGACTGTAGCGCCGCCGATATTCTTGTGAGTTGAGCCGCAAACTGCTGGTCCGTTCGCCGTAGAAGTGGGCTTGAAGCCACCCTGGAACCAGCCCCAGGTGACGCCTTTTGCGTTCAGCAGGTTGCCTACGTTGGTGCCACTCATCGCCGCTGTAGGACTGCTCGCAGGCGTACAGTCATCGTACAGCGGCCGGGCATCGCCGATCATGGTGCCGTTAGAAACATCGTTTGGTATCGTTGCCGGTGTCGCGCCGTGTGTCTGTCCGGAGACGAGGCTGAGCGCTCCCGGCGTGGAGGGTCCGAAGACGGTATCGTAGGAATTATCGCTCATCGCAAAGTGCTGGGCGTAGTTCCAGAGTGCTGTGACCGTGTTTCCATCGTAGTAGTCCATCACGATCGACTTGTCGGTACAACTGCCTCCGCTAACACTCTGAACAAAACGATCCATCAGGCCGTGGTCGAAAGCCTTCTGCTCATCCAGGTAGTTATGATCCTGGTCACAGGTCAAGGCCTGGGAACGATCAAGCCTTGTCGGGTTTGCCGAGTTGGGATTGGCCGTCAGCAGAGCCGTGTTGAGCCCGTTGACCGAAGGAGTATTCGGCGATGCATTGAAGTGAGGCTCGCCCGGCGGGTTCTGCGCTTGGGGATAGGTACCGAAATAGTGGTCGAACGAAACGTTCTCGTCGAAAATAACGACAAGGTGTTTGATGGGATTGGTACTGGTACGACTATTTAGCTGCCGATTCACTGTTGCCGCAGACGCGGATATGGTGCCCAGCAGTACGACTCCCAGAGCCAGTACGGCTATCCCTTTAAAAAGAAACTTCATCAGGTAACATATCCTTTCTTTTGAGGTCAGGGACTTTCCCTGCCACAGAAAGTATAGCACCATTTTGTTAAATAGAGTGGTAAAAGATTGCTAAATGCTCGTTAACGCATGAAATTCATTTCAATAGAACAGTTATTAAGGATTGCATATTAGAGGACGTGGGTTTCGTAGAGGCGCCACTCTGGATCGAAGTTGAATTCGGCCAGCTTTTTATCGCCTGAGCGCCCATGCCTCAAGACAACGCGTGAATTTTTACCGTCAACGAGTATCCAGCAGTTGCGATCGCTGTCGTAACGACAATCCTGTAGCCAGTTTGTTCCAGTATCTATATCTGCCTCGACTTGCGCCCCAAGCTTGTTGATAGTTACTAATAGAGCTCTTCCACGAACGGTATCGGCGACTGTAAAGTGTCTTGCATCCAGGACACGCACAGCATGGGGATGATCTAAGCCCTCTAGAACGGGTTGCCACGCGCCGGTCGCGCGATCGATGACAACAACCATTCCCTGGTGAAACAGTGAGGCCAGAAATCTGCCATCGGGAAGTTCTGCCGCTGAATTAATGTGGGTCGTCTGCGCAAGCGTGCCGTACTGTATTGCACGATGATCTGCCAGTTTATCCAATACCCTGGGGTGACCGGCGGGTGTTAACTCAAAGCCGTGGTCGGTGGCCCACCAGCTCCAGAGAATCTCGCCGGAGCGGTTGAATTCCAGCAGGAGATCTAAGCCGGTACTTGCAACAAGGTAGCCACGCTGAGTACGGGATATGGAGTGCAGCGCATTGAAAAGAGGTGAACTTACGATATTCTGGCGCACGATGCCCAGGTTAGTATCCACCTCGTGGACGCCGGAAAAAGAAGTGACAAACACTCCATTGTCGGACGTTACCATACCTGCGGCCATTTTAAGTTCCAGTGTCTTCTGAGTGCTTCCCATGTCTTCGATCAAACATAGCAGGCCTCCAAGATCTTCCTGGGGTTTCTGGTAGCTGCCCAGAACTGTGAGGGGGCATGAAATATCCTGGCTCGTTTGAGTCCAGTGCTTTTTGAGCGTTGAATGCTTCGTTGATATGCAACTGAGTAACAATTTCATTTGTTTACGCCCGATACCTTTCTACTTGAAGGTTCTGTTATGCTGAACCAGGTGAGAGGATCGCTGAGATTGACGACTGCACCGATCACTATCACTGCTGGAGACTTTACCCTGGCTGCGGTGGCGCGTTCGGGGATGTTTTCAATAGTGCCTGTAACTACCTTCTGTTGAGGTA
>CATPCK010000172.1 GCA_955652655.1 uncultured Ktedonobacteraceae bacterium
CCGTACGATAACTACAGGGCGCTTACTGTACACGCCACTACTGTAGGTGTTTTCCAGGTCGATGGCGGCAATCATATGCTGATCCTTTCTCTTGAACTGTGTGATGCTTCAATCGTCGTTCCCATTCCATTGAGCACCTCTTGCAACGAGATGCTCCCAATGCAGACTCTGGGCACACCGCCCTGAAAAGCTTCCTGCGCCCCCAGCAGTTTCTTGCGCATACGACCCCGGGCATATTTAGTGAAGTCTGCAATGCGTTCGGCAGGGATATTACGGATGAGTGTAGTGCTGTCCCCTGGATCGGTCAACAAACCGGGAACATTCGTCATAATGACCAGAGCCTCGGCCTGTAGCGCGACGGCAATAGCAGCAGCTGCACGGTCTCCATCCACATTCAGGCGTTCTCCCTCCCGGCTTAATGCAAGCGGCGCGATGACAGGGGTATAGCCAGCATCGAGTAGCTGCCGGAGCAGTCTATCATTCACCTGCTCGACCTGTCCGGTATAGTCGTCGCGCAGTATTTGTAGGCGCCCCTCCGGGGTGAGCGAGCGCACGATTGACTTGCGCTTCGCCAGCAGCAATCGCCCATCTACTCCAGCCAGCCCGAGAGCATTGATACCCTGTTGCTGCAAGCTGGCCACCAGCTCAGTATTGATCTGGCCGGCCACAGCCATCGCATAAATGCGTAAGGTTTCGCTATCTGTATAGCGGCTGACCATTCCACCTGGCGAGGTAATCATACGAACTGGGTGTCCCAAACGCTCAGAGAGCGCGTTCGTGAGATCAGACCCTCCATGCAGTACGACAATACGCCATCCCTGAGCAACACACTGGGCTATCTCACGCACGATGTTCGCGGTGGTGGTACCGGGGCTGCCGCCAATCTTTACGACAAGCGTCATAACAAAGCTCTATCCTTCCTAATGTATAATCAATTGATCCTTTGGGTTTCCTCATGTATACTCTTCCTCATGTAGAGGCCCAGCGCGAGGCCAGGGCTTGCTCTCTTTTACGATCCGCCTTGAGGATACTGCAACTATACGGGATGCAGACCAGGAAAGGTCAATCCCAACGACTCGTCCCAACCGTACATGCAATTGAGAGCTTGTACAGCATTTCCGGCAGCGCCTTTCAGCAGGTTGTCCAGGGCAGCGATAATCACTACGCGCCCTCCCTCCTCCCTCGAAGCGTCTCCCGGGCGCTTCCCTCCATCCACCCCTACTCTGCGCTGAAGAGAGTCGAGTTCAAAGCCGATATCGCAATAGTTACTCCCCGCCAGGATTTTTGGTTCGGGATAACGGTAAACCCCGCCGCGTTCTTTGACCAGGCGGATGAAAGGCTCGTGTTGATAGGTTTCGCGATAGAGCCGCCACAACGTACGCTCATCTACACTCTCATTCAAAAAGGCATGGGCAGTAATAAGCACTCCGCGCACTAACTCGACAGCCGTTGCAGAGAAGGCGACCTGCTGGCGAAGCTCCCCGCCAGAGACTCGACCAAGCTCCTGTATAAGTTCGGCGGTATGACGATGCCCGGTAGGTTGAAATGAGCGCACGGCACCGCTCCTATCGGGATGATGGCTGCCTGGACCTGGTGTGGCACCCGCAGCCGATGAGCCGACTTTGGCTTCCACCACGAGAGGAAGTGCATCGTTCACGAGACCAGCCCGGTAGAGTGGAGCCAATCCCAGGATGGCTGCAGTTGCCATACACCCGGTGCCACTTACAAGCGTCGCACCAGGCAGTTCCGCGCGATGTAGTTCAGGCAGGCCATAGACAGCCTCATCCAGAAGATGGGGTGCGCAATGAGGCTCACCATACCATCGTTCGTAAAGTCCGGCAGAGCGCAATCTGAAATCGGCTGAAAGGTCGATGACGCGTGGCGTAACTGACCTGTAGCGTTCAATCTCCCTTGAAGCTAAGCCATGTGGCAGGCAAAGGAAAAGCAAATCACATGATTTCAGATCGTCGGGATGACAGAAGCGCAAAGAACTGATTTTGCGCAGATTTGGATGCACACTATGCAAGTATTGCCCGGCATGACTGCCAGATGACACCTGCGTCAACTCAACCTGTGAATGGAAGAGTAGGAGCCGCGCCAGCTCTCCTCCTGTATAACCAGACCCGCCAATGATAGCAACATGCAGGCGATTCATCTTACAGCCTCCTCCTGCACGCAACTAAGTACATAGTCAAGCATGGCATTGGGTATATCAACGCCTGTTGGAACAATGCTATTGCGGAACTCCATCGTGGCATTGATTTCATTGACCAGCAGGCCGCGCCGCTCGTCTTCCAGCAAGTCGATTGCCAGGATACCCCCGCCGACTGCCTGCGCAGCACGCACACATAAGCTATCAAGCTCAGGGGTAACCGGGCAATTGCTGGCAACCGCACCACGAGCGGTGTTTGTGACCCAGTGTTCACTGGTGCGATAGATTGCACAGATGGTACGCTCACCGATGACAAACGCGCGAATATCACGCTGCGGCTTGGCTATATACTCCTGTATATAGTGGATATGATGCTGATAGGAGCCGAGTGTTTCCCGGTGTTCGAGCACCGCTTCTGCCGCATCGCGATCATTAATGCGCGCCAGCAAGCGCCCCCACGACCCTGTTGTGGGCTTAAGTACGACCGGATAACTCAGCATCTCCATACCATTAATGGCTACCTGGGAATCAAAGGCCAGCATGGTATGCGGTGTGGGGATACCCGCACGGAGCAGCGCCAATGTCGTGAGCAGCTTATCGTTACACGTTGCAGTCACCGCTGCCGGGTTAAAGACACGTACGCCCCAGTGCCCTAAGACATGGAGCACTGCTAACCCACGCGATTGACTCATGCTGCGGCAGAGGACGGCATCATATTCACGCCAACGCTCATCAGGATATGATAGGTCGAGCAGCAATTCTCCATCATCAACGATGTCAAATGCAATTGCCCTCTGCCTCAATGCATCGATCAATAGTCTCTCTTCCACGCGAACGCGCGATGTGAGAATAGCCAGGCGCATCGTGTCACTCTCCCCAATCTTCTTCAACCTGGGGTGCTAGCGCTACGGCCGCTGGTTCCAGGCGCAGCACTTCCAGTTCCGCGTTACAATCAGGACAATAGGTGATCTCCCCAACCAGGAGACCTCGCACGGTAATTTCGGCTTCACATTCTGGGCAGTGTGCCATTGGTTGTAATCCTCCTTTTCGACTCCATGATGCTAGACAAACAAAAACGCTCATCGTCCTTCGTTCAGGAAAGGACGATGAGCGTCATTACACAGCTCTCGTGGTACCACCTTCATTCGTTGATGCCTCACAGCATCAACCTCGTCGAGTACTAACATACTCCAGCCCGCTAACGGGGGCATCCGGCAGAGGTCTACTCTCGCTTACAGCGATTTCTTCTCGCGGCTCCGGGCTTTTTTTCACGGTTGGTTGACATACGAGCTTTCCACCAATCGCCCGCTCTCTGGATGCAACCTGGAACCGCTACTCGTCCCTTCATTGCTTTTTATGCTATAAAGTTTTTCGTCGCGTTTTTGCTACGAGATGAAGGACAAATAAAAACGCCCTTCATCCTTCGTTCAGGAAAGGACGATGAGCGTCATTACACAGCTCTCGTGGTACCACCTTCATTCGTTGATGCCTCACGGCATCAACCTCGTCGAGTACTAATATACTCCAGCCCGCTAACGGGGGCATCCGGCAGAGGTCTACTCTCGCTTAAAGCGATTTCTTCTCGCGGCTCCGGGCTTTTTTTCACAGTGTATTGACTTATGTGCTTTCCACCAACCGCCCACTCTCTGGACACAACAGACAACTGTTACTCGTCCCATCGATGCTTCTACTCTATACAGATGTAAATCTGATAGTTAACTTATAGCATGTACCTGCCAGCATTGTCAAGGATTTATC
>CATPCK010000173.1 GCA_955652655.1 uncultured Ktedonobacteraceae bacterium
ATGCTGATGATGACTATTTTGAGAACAGATGACCCATGTAGCCAGCACAGGTTATAATATTCGCTATTGACAGAGGTTAGGCAGCACACAAAAATAGTGTGTTTTCACCATGTATCTTGCTTCCCTGAATGGTATAATACATAGTCATGATTCAAATGCACTTGACAGTTTCCTGAAACTCAATTGCTATCCGAATCGTGCTGTTTGGGTGAGAAATTGGTTTTGGATTGTTCAGACTGTCAAGTTCGATTGAACGTAAATTGAACCTTGCCTTAGCACATAAGTAACCTTGCTGAACGCCTAACAGTAACTTCGTTGGAATACAGTGATAATGAGAAAGGAATAAATCATGGTAGAAAAACGAACTGGAGATACCACGTCTGATACCTCGGCAGGTCAGCGCCTTCAACGTGGACTCTCATCGGCTGTAGTCGTCGACCAGAAGGCGACACAAGGGAAAACGACAATTGCCGATGGCGTCGTGGCCAAGATCGTTGGCATCGCCGCCCGTGAGATTGAGGGCGTGAAAGATGTGGTAAACATTGGTGCAGGGGCCTCAATTTCCGGCCTGGCCACCCGTGTCACTCACGGAGACACACATGCCCAGGGCGTAAGCGTCGAAGTAGGAGAGCGCGAAGCGGCAGCGAGCATCAACATCATTGCAATCTATGGGGTCAGTATCCCACAAGTGGCTGAGGCGGTCCGGCGCAACATCATCAACCGTGTTGAAGCAATGACCGGTCTCACTGTGATAGCAGTCGATATCGCCGTGACCGATCTGTACTTCCCAGATGAACAGGCAGATCAGCAACAGTCTCGTGTGCAGTAGAGTCGAAGAGAAGCTTTGAAGGAGCGAGTATGCTTCCCCTTGATGCTGGGTCTGGTAAGGCAGAAACTCAGACACCGACAGCGCAGACGGTGTCTGAGCGCCTGAATGATTTGGATATTGCGAATGCCATTGCTCATGCCATTCGTGATATCCCTGGCGTTTTGGATATGGGTCAAGGGTTGTTTGCCAGAGCTGCAACCTATGGGCGAGGAAAACACATCGCGGGTATCGTCTTACAGCACCCCGCCCCGGGCGAACTTTCGGTAGAGGTCCATGTTGTACTTGATGAGACAACGTTCCTCAAAGCTCTCTCTGATGTATCCTCGAGCTCAGACAAACCGCCTATATTGCCGCGTTTTACCGACCAGATACGAGCCGTTGTATCTCAAACGTTTGAACATCTCGACTTGCCAGTACCAACAATGGTCGATGTGACAATTGACGATATTCGGTAAAATCCTGCATCAAGGGAGTTGTAGGGTTCGTATTCTCTGCTCGAAAGGACGTCGATCGGATATCAAAAGCCGTTGCTAAGGAAAGACAATCCAATCATGAACGTCTTCAATCGTATTATTATGATCCTCTTGAGCCTGGCTGCAATCGCTTTCAGCATTATCGTGTTCTTGCTCGTAGGTGGAGTAGTTCGACCTACTCAGGTCAGCCCAGGTGGTCTCTTGTTGGGTCTCTGGCACTTCTTTTCGCAGTTGAACCCGGCAGATGCGACTATAGCAGTTTTGGTCTGTGCTCTCGTCGTGATTGCTGCTTTGATCCTGCTCATCTTCGAACTCAACATTTTTAGTCGCGAGCCTGCTCAGCTTGTCGTTCGGCAGGATGGCCTGGGAAAGGTGACGGTTGCCCGTAGCAGTGTACGGAAGCTCGTCGGACATGAGGCAGCGGCCATTCCGGGAGTGATAGAGACACGCCAGGCAGTGGATGAAGGGCGTAATGGTCTGCGAGTGCACGTTCGTGCCCTGCTCCTTCCGGAGGCGGACGCCCCGGAAGTGGGGCATACCCTTCAGGAGAGGGTACAAAAAGCCATCCAGGTGCATATTGGCTTACCAGTGGCTGAGGTACAGGTGGCAACCCAAATTGAACCCTTCGATAAAACTCGACGACCACGGGTACACTAGGGACAGTGCGGGGAATGCCTGCATAACAAGACGAGATCACAAGGAAGGACAAGAAGAGTATGACACCCAGAGTGATTGGCATAGGCGTTGGTCTCGCATTAGGTATTGTGTGGATGTCACTTGGTCTCGGGGCCGCAGTACTTACAGGAGTACTCGCGCTCGTCGGCTGGTTTGTTGGTAGCCTGATCGAGGGAACGATAAATATCACTGATGTGTGGAATGCTATTCAAGGACGTCGCCGAAGTCTGGACTAGTACATTGCATATTTCCCCTGGATGAGGAGTTAGGGCTCTTGATATGAGTGAGACCAAAGAAAAACAGCATGAAGATACCCCTCAGGAATCTACCCAGGCATCCACTGGACAACACAAACCACCACTGACCCGCCAGCAACGCATTGAGCGCTGGTTCGAGGTTGTCACAGCGTTGATGCTGGGTGCGGTGGCCGTAGCAACAGCCTGGAGCGGCTATCAGGCAGCGCGCTGGGGCGGGGTGCAGTCCACCAGTTATGCTCAAGCGAGCGCTCTGCGTGTTGAATCAACCCGTGACTCGACGCTGGCCGGCCAGTTAAGGCTCTACGATGTCACCATCGTCAACAATTGGATCAACGCGTATACCCAGGGCAATACCAAGCTGGCAAACATCTATGAGAGGCGCTTCAGGCCCGAGTTCCGGCCGGGGAGGCCTGGATGGCAACCAATCCGTTCAACAACCCCAAAGCGCCACCAGGACCCCTCTTCATGCCACAATACAAGCTCACCGTTCACGGACAAGCCAATCAGCTTGATGCAGAAGCAGCA
>CATPCK010000174.1 GCA_955652655.1 uncultured Ktedonobacteraceae bacterium
GCACTTCACCTGGACTACACTTTTGATCTGGAGCATGGATATCATACCTGGAGTATCTGGGAAGCTCAGTTGTATCATGCATTGATCTGGCTGCATATGAGATCTTGCGCCCAATCGTGCTTTTCGGGGTGAGTCCCAAAGAGCGTTCGGTGGAAACAGGCGTCTCCAAGACAACGCTTTACTTCAAAGCGAATCTGTTTGACCAAGCTGGCATGGCTTCACTGTTGCCCCCGACTCCATCGCCGGAGATCACGAAGCAGGATAAGCGCACGCTGCCGTCCCCAATGCGCCAGGCCATTGTTGATGCGCACGCAGAGTATCCAGGGCTGTCGCTCCACGATATCGCTCGTATCTGCTATGTAAAATGTAAAAAACTAGGCCATCGAATGCTCACATGTACGCCTTGCCTCTCTCTTGTGCGCGCATCGACTGCCAGCCTTTTGTGATTAGCGCAAAGGACGGTAGAAGGCCCGCAGATCCTCGACCAGCAATACCGGTTCCTCCAGTGCAGCGAAATGGCCGCCGTGGGGCATCTCGGTCCAGCGATGGAGGTTAAAGCTGCGCTGCGCCCACTCGCGTGGAGGAGGGTTGTCTTTGGGGAAGAGAGCCATCCCTACCGGCACGTCGATGCGCTGCCCCGGCTGCAGCGATGGATTGTGGCTCTCCTCGTAGTAGGCGCGCATCGAGGAATTGATGGTTTCGCTCACCCAGTAGATCGTGATGTTGGTGAGCAGCTCGTCTTTCGTGTAACTGCGCTCGACATCGCCATCGCAGTCACTCCACGCGCGGAACTTTTCGACTATCCAGGCGGCGAGCCCTGCGGGTGAGTCGTTTAAGCCGTAGGCGAGGGTTTGCGGCTTCGTCGACTGGATCATGACATACGCGCCCTCCTGGAAGAAGTACTGCTGACCGGCGGCCAGCCACTGCTGCTCGGCTTGGGAGAGGTTGGCATAGGTTGCGCTGTTGTTGTGCCAGCCGATATCGGTGAGGTGAATGCCGACGACCGACTCGGGGTGCGTGAGGGCCAGGAACTGCGCGACCGCGCTGCCAGTGTCCCCGCCTGCCGCGCCATAGCGCCCGTAGCCGAGCAGGTCGGTCATCAAGTGCGCCCACAACGCATTCGCTTCTGACGTTTTCCAGCCACGCTTGCGCGGACGATCGGAGAAGCCGAAGCCTGGCAACGATGGGACGATCACATCGAAGGAGTCGGCCGGATCGCCGCCATAACTGGCCGGGTCGGTCAGCAGCGGAATGACTTTGTGATAGCGATAGAACGAATCGGGCCAACCGTGGAAGAGGAGCAGTGGCAGGGGGTTCGGCCCCTTCCCGCGCTCATGAATGAAGTGGATGCCCAGGCCATCAATATCCACGCGAAACTGTGCAAACTGATTCAGCTTCTCCTCTTGCTTGCGCCAGTCGAACGTCTGTTGCCAATAGCTCACCAGCTCCTGAAGATAGTTCAGATTCGTCCCATAGTCCCATCCAGCTCCCTCCACCTCATCGGGCCAGCGGGTGCGGGCGAGGCGTTCACCTAAGTTGTCAAGTGTTGCTTGTGGGATGTCCATGTGAAAAGGGTGGATACTCATGAGCAGTTCTCCTTACGTCTGGTATGTTGTGAACTTCAGAGAGAGCTCCTTTCCTGTTCCGCTCCATCGAGCAAGATCATGGCTCTCCCATTGCGAGATGAGGTGGATCGCTGTATATTGACAGTGGTTAGATTATACAGTAGTATTTTACCGACGTCAAGATTCTTGCCAATGGTAAGATGCAAGAGGGGTGAGTATGAGCAACCGCATGGATCGTCAGAAACCAAAGCCCTATCACCATGGGGATTTACGCCATGCGTTGATTCAGGCCGGTCTCCAACTGCTGACAGAGGGGAGCGCAGCCTCTCTGGATCTGCGCAAAGTGGCGCGGAAGGTGGGCGTGAGCCATAGTGCATCCTATTATCACTTTCCAGACAAACAGAGCTTTCTTGCTGCACTCAACGAAGAAGGATTTCATCGCCTGGCACAAGCTATCCAAGACGCTCTGAATAACGTTCCGGATACGCCTTTTGAACAATTGCAGGGGATTACCAGAGCCTATCTGCTCTTCGCGCAAGCGCATCCCTGGCTGATGCGCGAAATGTTCAGTGGCTTGACAATTGAGCGCGAAGCGTTTTCCAGCTTATATGCAGCATCAAAAGAGGTGTACAGGTTCTATGTAGAAGTGGTGAAACGCGGTCAAGAACAAGGGAAGGTGATTGATGGGCATCCCTGTGAACTGGCGAGTGTGTTGTGGTCGCTGCTCCATGGAGCAGCGATGCTCCTGATAGAACATCAAATGCGCCCCTACGCTGATGGACCCACAGGGGTAGAACGGATGGTTCGCTTATGCACGCAAACGCTTTACACTGGCCTGGGTCGTGAGGAGCAAGGATCTTCTGAATGCTGACCACAGGCCGGGATCTTTCTCTCCTGCTTTCTTCCACCTCCTTTAGGTGGAGGGACGAAGCGGTTTGGTGGAAATGACCGCGCGAGCCTGGGGATGCCCCCTCTCATCCAACCAGTCGCATCGAAGAGGAGCCTGAATGGTTTGTCGTTCAAGGCATTGAGAAGTCGGGGAAGACGAAAGCCGAGGGGATCTCGAAACCGTCCGGTTGATGCGACACATTGCTCTGCTTTTCTAGACTGATACCCCCCGCGCACATGCCCTTCTTGGCGCATCTCAAAACTCATCTCATAATCAGAATCTCAAAACATCGTCCTGTTGACGGGAAACGCGAGACGAAAAGAAGAGTTTTTAGTAAAGCGGGCTCTCTACAACGGCGAAGAAGAAAAACGATGACGCCGCTTTCTCAATTGCATCATAGCCGTTTTATTCCGGGAGATCCTGCCCACCAGAGTCAAGCATCATTTGACCAGGTTTCCAGAGGACACTCCCGCTGATCTACTTTATGGATAGCCTGGCATATGTAATCACAGCATCAGCGGGAGGCGCGCCCAGGAATCCCGGCTGGTTTTTCAATCTGCGCAGCAACCCACACGTCGTTATTCAAGTGAAGGAGACACCCTTTTCTCATTTTCACTCATCGTCGCATCTCTCTTCTTTGTCTCGCTGCTCTTTTTCAAACAGCTTCCACTCGCCTTCTGAAATCACCACCACCTTGCCATCGACAACTTGAATGGCCGTCTGATCGTCGATCGCATACATCGGAACATCAACTCTGGATGCAGCTCTTTCCAGATAGCAAAGCGTGAGATTGGGAAAGTATTCAACGAGATTGAGGTGTGGACGTATCACAAAATCGACGAGGCCCAGCGTCTTGTTGCTGCCTGCATTGGGTGGAGCAGCCTCATTGTATTCATCATCGTGGTACATGCCAGTCTCTTTGAGCTCAGAAAGGTTGACATGAAGGCTATGAGTTACCATCATGCTTCCGGCGCTCACACCTACATACACGGCTTTCGAGAGCAGCCTGGGGACCCTTTGGGCGAAGCCCGACGCCTGCACCCAATAGCTCAGGTACCCGGTGTTGCCACCACCAACCCAGATCACGTCAGCTGCTTCTAGAGAAGGCAGCCAATAGTGTTCCGGCAGGCTCGGCAAGGTCGTCAGTTCCAGCATCCCAAGCTCTTGCCATCCTAGTTCGCCTTGCTCTCGTAGCTCATTCCACACAAAGCCGCTCCCTCCAGGATTAGCGTACATTGCTGTAGGGATGTAGACGGCTTTGGAGGATGCGATGGGCTTGCCAAGCAGATCCTCGAGTGCTACTCTGATGCTCGTGTTGGTCAGACCAGCAGAGGTGAGAAGGAATTTCATACTGGTTCTTTCGCTTCCTTTCTGACCTGAAACGTCAGATGGGTGACTCCAGGGGACGCTATCACCCTCGTTGTTTGAAGTTCGATCGGCGCGTTTGCCAAATGGTCAAACAAGCGGATGCCTTCACCCAGCAGGACAGGCACCAGATGAATCTGGATTTCATCAAGCAGGCCCGCCGAAAGCACCTGCTGTGCGAGAGTAGCGCCACCCCCCACGACGACATCTTTGTCCCCAGCTTCCGCTTTGGCCTGGGTCAGAGCGCTTTGGAGACCGTCAGTCACAAAGGTAAACGCCGTTGCTCCCTTGGCTGGCTTTGCTGGAACATGGTGAGAAAGGACAAAATGAGGCACTTTATAAGGGGTGTTCACAAATCCGTCAAACTGATCTCCCAGATCGTAACTCCGTCTGCCCATAATGATCGCCCCCGTCGTTTTGATCCCCTCTTCCACGACCTGAACGGTGTCGCCGGAAGGGGAGAAAAAATAGTCATGAAGCCCACCATCCTCATCGTTGGGCCCAGCGATAAATCCATCCAGTGACATGCTCATGTCTAAAATAACTTTTCCCATAAAAAACCACTTTTCTCTTTTTACCTGTCTGATAGCTGACGCTCCTGCAGCACTGTTCTGTGCGGTCTCAGGACCTCGTTGCGTGCCACACGAGCCGCATGAGAGCGTCACCTCCTGGTCTACTGCCTTAACATAGCATCTGGCCGCCCCGCAGACCCCTCGTCTTTCAGCCTTCACCTCCCGCACTCGCATCACGTAGTTTCTGGTATGGGTGCGTCGAGAAATGCGGTGATCATCGAGGCCAGCCACTCGGCGCGGTCCGCGAGCGTCACATGCGTCGTGCCGGGGAGCACGGCAAGCTGGGAACGCGGCAGACCGACGAGATCGCCGACGACGCCGACGCCGAGCAGGCGAAACATCTCGACCACGTGTTCTGGGCGCACGATATCGGAGTCCCCGATGATGAGCAGGGTGGGCGCTTTGACCGAGGCAATGGCCTCGTGCAACCGGTCCCCAATCGTGCGGTCGAGATCCGTGATCTTCGCGACCAGCTGGTGCCAATGCTCCGGGTGCGGCGCGATGCGGGCGTATTCCTGCTGGAACGGGGAGCCATCCAGGTCTTCGGGTTTCATGGCCTCACTTGCCGCCAGGAGTTCAGAGTAGAGGCCGTCGCGTCTATAACTGGTTCCCCCCGCGATGATGAGTTTGCGCAACAGGGCGGGAGAGCGGAGAGCGATCTCCAGGGCGACAGCGCCTCCCGAGCTATAGCCGAAGAAGTCGGCCTGCTCGATCCCCAGATGACGCAGGAGCGCGGTGGTGTCCTGCGCCCATTGCTCTAGACTGAACGGGCGATCAATGTCGGCGGTGTGCCCATGTCCCTGCTGCTCAACAGCGATCATCCGCCGCGTCGAGGAAAGCTTCGGCAGCACCTTGCCGAACGAGGTGCCAATGGTCGAGAGATTGCCGTGCAGCAGCACCAGCGGACGACCGCTGCCGTGTATCTCGTAGTACATCTTGAGACCGTTCACGGGAACATAGCCACTCTCAACGGGCGTGCCAGGATGATTCTGTGTGGTCATGTCTACTCATACCCTTTCTAATATTCCTTGACGAACTGTACCGGTGTCACTTCTTCTCCGAGCGTCGAGAAACGCAGTGATAATCGGAGGCAACTCGCGGCGAGGGAGGATGGTCGTGGGTCCAGTTTCAGCCGAGTTTCACTCCTTCAACTCACAGGTGGGCTACCGCCTGTGCGACTCTTGCCATCCGTTCCTTTGCTTTCCCTCTCTTGCATGCTCACCCCCTTGATTTTCTCACCGGGCGCGAATGGGTATCACGGGGGACTCGTCCTCTCGACTACCGGAGGCTTCCCAGCAGTCAGCAGAGCAAGAAGACCTTCCCGGATTCCTACGGTGAGGTCATCTGGGAAGGCCTGCGCTCCGTTCTGGAACACTTCTGCTGGGAATGGAAAAGCCGGCCATTCACCACTTAGGAGGAGTACCCCGGGGCCGTATACAGAGCGATGCGATTGCCGGCTGGATCAGCAAAGACCGCGAACCACCCGTGAGGAACCTCGGTTTTCGGCGTCAGCGTTTTCGCGCCCAGCGCTTCCGCGTGAGCCAGGGTGGCGTTGATATCGTCGGTGGAGACGTACATCAACACCTCGCCAATCTTGGCACCCGTCGTCTCCCCCACCTCGACAAAAGTGCCTCCAGGGCCGCGCTGCGGCTGGAACATATGAGAGTTGCGAGTTGGATCGACCTGAATCTGCCAATCAAACAAATCAGCATAGAATGTGCTGGCGGTCGCTGGATCGATGGCTGGGATTTCCACGTGACAAATTGGATGGCCTGACATCTTTTCCCCTTTCTGATGTGGAGTACTAAAAATGAGATCAAGATAAACCGTGCCGCTCCTTGACTGGTTGGTAGGTGAGCAGCACGACGCCTGAAGTGAACGTCCTGCTCTCGACCAATCTGAGCATCTTCTTTTCGTTCCCCTCCGGAAAGAGACGCTTCCCGCTGCCCAATACTACCGGAAAGACCATGAGTCGATATTCGTCGATGAGGTCCCGCGCGTTCAGCGTGTGGACCAGCTGGCCGCTGCCGAAAATCAGGATGTCCTGCCCGGCCTCCTGCTTCAGCCTGGGCAGTGCTTCCGCCAGATCGCCCGTGATCAGAGTGGCATTCCAGGTCATTTCCGAGAGGGTCGTTGAAACGACATATTTGGGTAGACTGTTCATTCTCTCCCCATACGCTCCTGTTCCGGGCATCGTCGGCCATGCAGCGGCAAACCCTTGATACGTCCGGCGGCCCAGCAGAAGGGCATCGGCTTTGAAAAGTTCCTCAACTTTCCACTGCTGCTGGTCTGCACTCCCAAAATGGAAGCTCCAACCGCCGTGTTTGAAGCCTTCAGCACCGCCTGGATCTTCCATGACACCATCCAGGGTCATAAACTCGGAAACAATGACTTTTCTCATGGGGTTTGCCTCTCTTTCATACTCAATAGGCTGCTTGCGCGGCGCGCCGGGAGCAACAGTCCAGGATCTCATCGATCCTCGCTGTGCGTCGGTTCGCTCCATTCGAGCGAGAGCAGCGTCAAGCTCAAACGACTCGTTGCATGCTCATGCAACGAGCTTCTCGTCTTTCCACCAGAAGCATACTCTGTTATTGGACTTGTGAAAAGAGCCATTTTTAGCTATACTTAAGAGGCCATTAAGCATGGATCTCGATTCGTACAGAAGTTTTAAGGAGGAAAGAGACGCCTATGTCTAAACGGGCAACACCGCTCAAGAAGCCAGAGATCATGCTTGATCAGAACGCATCGCCCCCCCTGTACCGGCAGCTGTACGAACGGCTGCGCGGCTCTATTCTGTCGGGACAACTCGAGGCTGGGACACGCCTCCCCTCGACACGCGTCCTGGCCAGTTCACTGGGAGTATCACGCACCACCACCGCTCTCGCCTACGAGCAGTTGCTGCTGGAAGGCTATATCGAGAGCAGGGTGGGAGACGGCACATGGGTGGCACGTCTGCAACCAGAGCAGCTGTTTCAGGGGAGCAGGAACGCGCAAGATCTGGACGCAACCGATACCTCGGGGACGCCTCCAGCAGTGCTTGCGCGGCGCGGCCAATTGCTCATCGATATGCCGTATCCAGAAGAATTCTACGCGAATGAGGCAAGTCGCGGAACGAGCCTGTTCCTCGTTGGCAAGCCAGATGTGACATCCTTTCCCTATGAGATTTGGGCCAGGTTGGTGGCAAGACATGCTCGCCAGTCACTGCAAGCCGTCTCATTTTACCAGGACGTGCAAGGCTACGGCCCTCTGCGCCAGGCCATCGCTACGCACATCGGTATGACGCGCGGCATCCACTGCTCGCCTGAACAGATCATCCTCACCACCGGAGCGCAGGGCGCCCTTGATCTGGTCGCACGCGTGTTGCTTGATCCAGGAGATCCGGCCTGGGTCGAAGATCCTGGGTATTCGGGAGCGCGTGGGGCACTGCTGGCCGCCGGAGCAAAACTCGTGGCGGTGCCAGTTGATGAGGAGGGTCTCGATGTCGATGCCGGGCGACAGCTCTGTCCAGAGGCCCGACTGGCAATCGTCACGCCCTCGCATCAGTTCCCAACCGGAGTCACCATGAACCTGAGCCGACGGCTGGCGCTGCTAGAATGGAGCAGAGAGGTACAAGCCTGGATCGTCGAGGACGACTATGATAGTGAGTATCGCTTCAGCGGGCGGCCCTTAGAAGCCTTGCAAGGCCTGGATCGCGCCGGGCGCGTGCTGTATATCGGAACCTTTAGCAAGGTGCTCTTTCCCTCCTTGCGCCTGGGCTACCTGGTCGCTCCTCCTGAGTTGCTCAAGGGCTTGATCGCGACGCACCGCCTCATCGCTGTGCATCTCCCGCTACTGGAACAAATGGCCCTGGCCGATTTTATGGCCGAGGGGTATTTCGCGCGGCACTTGCGGAGAATGCGCCAGCTCTACAAAGAACGCCGCAATGCCCTGGTAGACGCTCTGACGCGGGAACTGGGCAAGAGACTGGATGTCACCGTGCCAGAAGCGGGTATGCACCTGGTCGTCTGGCTCCCTTCAGGGATGAGCGCCCAGACAGCCGCCCAGCGGGCAGCAGCGTCTGGCCTGCACATGCTACCCATCTCACAATTCAGCCTGCGATCGCTTCAACGCGACGGTTTGCTGTTAGGTTTCGCGAGCGCCTCCCCGCAAGAGCTGCGAGCGGGTGTACAAACGCTGGCGCTCGCGCTACAGGCACATTAATCACAGGCCATCAGAAAGGTGAGAGATATCCGCACCCTATGTGGGAAAAAGCGGATATGGCTCTGACACAGCTTTGGTGATAAACTCATCTGTATTGCCCTCACATGACTTTGTCGCAAGCTGCTTGTTCATTTGCCTGATACTTTGGCCTTTTTCCCTCGTTTTCTCCAGTAATAACGAAGAGAAAAGGATGTCTTTCATGGATGGAAACGCCTCAATTTCTTCCTTTGGGCGAGGGGTTAGAGCTGACCAGCCAGGAAATGGGAAGTGGTCAGCTGGTGCTCCACGTCACGGCAACGTCAAGTGGCTCTGCCTGTCCCCTGTGTGCAAAACCCGCAACGCACCTTCATAGCAGGTACAGCCGTGTGGTGAAAGAACTGCCTTGTGCAGGTCAACAGGTGCAATTGATCCTTCATGTCCGCAAGTTCTTTTGCGACACGACCGACTGTGCGCGAAAGATCTTTGCAGAACGGCTCCCCCAGCTCGTCGCTCCTTGGGCTCAGATGAGTACCCGATTGTGCCAGGCCATTCAAGCCATTGGGTTGGCCACCTGTGGCAGATTGGGAGCACGGCTGGCCTCTCGACTGGGTATTACGACTTCCTGGATGACGATTGTTCGCCGAGTGATGGCTCTACCGACGAAGCCAGCAGAGAACGTTTATTGTCTGGGCATCGACGATTTCTCGTTTCTGCGCGGGAGAATGTTCGGCACCGTCCTGGTGAACCTGGACACCCACCGGGTCATTGATCTGTTGCCAGACCGTCAGGCAGAAACCGCGACGGCTTGGATGCAAGCCCATGCCGAAATGACGCATGTCAGCCGCGATCGAGGCAGCGAGTATGCCAGTGCCGCCTCTCGTGGTGCTCCTCAAGCCATGGAGGCTGGCCGATCGCTTCCATGTGGCCAAAAACCTATCTGAGGCGGTTCAGGAACTGCTGGCCCGCGTCCTCACAGAGCTAAAAGCCGCTTCTCAGGGGACAGAAGCGGCACCAGCGGTCCTGGGAGAGAGGCCATTACCGGTCGAGGAATGGCGTCCTACTCCAGGTGCGCGGGTCAAACAGGCGATCTCTACGCGGCGCGCCGAGCGAGAGGCGCGCTTTCAACAGGTCGAGAGCCTCCACAAGCAAGGTTTGACCACCACGGAGATTGCCCATCGGATGGCGATCAGTGAGCGAACCGTACGTCGACTTTCTCCACCGAGAAGTAGCTCCTGACGTCAGGCAGCGGCGCAAATATGCGAGTGCTTTCGATCCCTACGCGCCGTATGTGCTCACGCGCTGGGAAGAAGGAGAGCGCAACGGCACACACATTTGGCGCGAAATCGCAGTCCAAGGCTACCCAGGATCCCAACGGATGCTCTATCGCTTTCTCAACGCTCAAAACGCATGAGATGGGAACTTCCACAAAAGTTCAGCGCCTGCCGCACTTTACTTCGACAGCGGCTGTCTCACTGTTCATGCGTCGTCCAGACACGTTGGATGAGATCCAACGAGAACATCTGGCAGCTTTCCGTCGGGCAGATCCGTCTCTTAATACAACGTATCGGCTCGCCCAGGACTTTCTGGTGATGATGCGGCAACGAGAAGGAGAGCGCCTAGATGCCTGGCTCTCGCAGGTTCACGAGAGCCTGCTTCCCGAGCTTCAGAGCTTTGCCCATGGGGTAGAGCGGGATAAAGCCGCCGTACATGCCGGATTGACTCTAGCCATCAATAACGATTACGTTGCATAATGCACCTCGTTACTCGGATCACTATCATTTCAACTTGGTAGTTGTTGATCCTCCTGAAGAGGAGGAAAGAGACACGATCCACGATTATTGTAGCACACTCCAGCAATGCGTCCCTGACGATACCAGCGCCAGATCGTTTGAGCAGTGACGCCGCGGCGCTGCGCCAACTCGTCTGCAGTCAGCATCCCTTGGGCTCTCAAGCGCGCATAGCGATCAAGAAGACCATGATGTCGACGAAGCTGGGAGACATGCATGCTCTCAAAGAGCAACCCGTCAAAGGTGCGGTAGCCGAGCTGATTTAACTGCTCAGCGACCTGGGCATCGGTATACTCATCCAGCAAACGATCAATGGCTTCCAGGGTCGATGGCGCAGTCAAGCGCGACTGGGCGAAAGGTGGGGGAAGCGCAACCGTGATGGTCTGAGTCGCGCCTCCCTTGAAGCGAATGTGGGCGACAATCTGCTCGGCTTTGTGGACGGTCACATCTTCAATCAGGAGACGAAGCACGCGTTTGCGTTCGCGCACCGTCGTCTGGGGATGCGCCCAGAACTGGCGGAAGCGTTCAGGGACTTCACCCAGCTGAGCGCGTTCTTCCGTACTCACCTGATGGTGATCGCTGCGGTTGTGTTGCTCTTCGATGGCTCGCGCCTCCGCCAGCTCGCGCAGTTTGGCATTCCATTCTGCTTCTAAAACTGTCGCCACCAGGCGGTTGTCCGGATCGACTTTCAGGTAACGGCGTTGTGCCAGGTCAGCTTCATAGTGCGCGCGTTCCACCTGGAGATGTCGTAAGCGCTGCGCTTCTCCAGCACGCTGAACGATCTCATCTTGCACAGCTATCGTCAGCGCCACGGCTTCTGGAGTCACGCGCTCCACCAGAAGCGCTCCAATCGCTCGATCAAGGTCGGAGCCAGGAAGCCGTTGACAGGGGGAGCGCCCCTGGGCAATGCTTTTGCTCTGGCAGAGATAATCGGGCACCACCCGTCGGCCCCCTCGTTGGTGATAGCGCACGGTCATCCGTTCTCCGCACTTGCCGCAGATGATGAGGCCTTGTAAAAGCGCTGGCCCCTCGCGTGGCGGGGAGAAGCGCTGGGGAGCATACGCTTGACTATTCATTGCCAGTTGTGCCTCATTTCTCTCATAGTCCTCCCAGGTAATGTACCCCACATGGGCATTGGGGACAAGAGCGAACCATTCGGCGCGAGGCAGGTCCTGAATGTGAACCTTGCCATCGGCGGTCTTGCTCGAGCGTGTTCGCCCATAAACATAGGCTCCTGCATAGCCGGGATGGTGCAGGATCCGCAATACATCGTGGTGCTCAATGGCTCCCCACACGACTTCTCCTTGATGGGGCCCTCCCCGGAGCCGTCGCGGAAAGGGAATGTGCTCTTGATGAAAGTGGCGAACGGTCGCACAAGCGGACCCGGTGTGTTCAAAGCGCTGAAAGACCTCACGAATGGTGGCTTGCACTTGCAGATCGGGATCAAGGACAATCGTGTCGCTTTCGGTGTAACACAAGCCCATGGGTAAGGCAAGTTTGAGGGCACCACGCCGTGCTTTGTTGAGAATGCCTCCTTGCAAACGGGCACGCAGCACAAAGAGCTCAGCTTCACTCATGGTGCCTTTCAAGCCGAGCAAAAGACGATCATTGAAGGTGGAGGGATCATAGAGCCCATCTTCATCTAGAATCAAGGTGTGCGTCAGAGCACAGATTTCCAGGAGATGGTGCCAATCGCTGGAGTTGCGCGCCAGCCGAGAGACTTCCAACCCCAAGACCAGTCCCACCTGTCCGAGTCCCACCTCAGCCACCAAACGCTGAAACCCCAGACGATCAACAGTTGAGGCACCCGAATGGCCCAGATCTTGATCAATCACGATGATGCGCTCGTCGGCCCATCCGAGCGCCAGTGCTCGTTCCCGCAACGCATATTGGCGGGACGTGCTTTCTGTATTTTCCAACACTTGTTGCAGGGTACTCTGGCGTACATACAAACACGCCAGGCGCGTGAGATGATGAACTGTTACCTGATGAGTCATTTCACTGATCCTCCTGAGCGGGAACCTGCATATCCCTGAGCACCTGCGCCAGGCGCTGCACGTCTACAAAACGTAGCACCGCTTTGCCGTCGGCCACAACCAGAAAGGGGTCAGGCAGGGCAAGGCTGGTCCAAGCCGTTGGAAGGGAGCGAAGCTCATGGGTCTGAGGATCGAGAAAGAAGACACGCTCTTCTCCCCAAGCAACTCGCTGAGACAGCAGAGGAAAGGTTTGGCCACAGAGGGGATGAAATGGATGGGTGATGGTAAAGCAGTGCTCACCATTCGTGTCATCAGGTGTAGTTGTCAGTTCGTTCAAACGGACCCGTTGAGGCGCAGGTCCAGAAGCTCAAGCTGGTCAAAAGGCAAATGTTCGGTCGCGCCACATTCGACCTCCTCCGCCAGCGTGTGCTCCACCGCGTCTAAC
>CATPCK010000175.1 GCA_955652655.1 uncultured Ktedonobacteraceae bacterium
CCCCACCAGGCTCCCCAGCCTGTTGAAGAGCACGAGCTGGAACGCTCCTCTCCCAGGTTTGGCAGGATATTCCTCCAACTACTCTGGCATAAAGCAAGGCGTAGATTAACGTGATATAGCATAGTGGATGTGGGCAGAGCCGTTTGTGGCTTGGCCACATCCACTATGCTAAGCAGTATGCTTCAGCGAACCCAGGGCCACCACGCTCCCTTTGGGAGCATTGGGGGTGGCAACTGGTCCCGCCTCCATACTGATGGCAGCGGCATCATAGCCGCTAATATTCCCTGAAAAAGAGACGCTTGCCTTACCATTCACTATGTTCAACAGACCGATACTGGTCGTCCCAGTAATATGCTCCCCTTTTATATGCAGCAGCCAGCCCTGGTACACATGAGCCCCTTGAGGCTGGGGCAGCCCGTACATCACCAGTACAGTGACATTCTGTTTGGGGTAATAGTATAACTGGCCGATCGCTCCCTGGCCTGGGTTCGTACCATTGACGGTATAACTCACCACATTGGCCGGTGCCGTGGGATGAGCCGTTAATCGCGTAATTTGTTGCTGCAATGTGGCAACCTGGTTATTGAGAGAGATATTCCAGACCAGAGAACCGCCAAGTAAACAGAGCATGAGGACGGCGGCAGCGACGAGAACACGTGGATTCCAGCGTGGTAGCTTCGCGCGTCGAGGAGGCTGGGCTCGCATACTGGCTATGCCCTGCGCGGGTTGTCCGGCTGCACTTCTGCTCTCGTCCTGTATGGCCGAAAGGATACGCCCTTGTAGCGCTGGAGATGGAGATACTTGTGGAACAGAAAGCGGTAGGAGAGATACGACGCCGCGCATTTCTTGAAACATGCGCGTACACTTTGCGCAGCTGGCAAGATGTGCTTCCGCTGCCTCGCGTTCAGCGGGCGTGACAGCATCAAGGGCAAACGCTCCCGATATCTCTTCAAATTCTTCGCAGGTCATGCCAGGTCTCTCCATTCTGTTCACTCGACCTTAATTACGAATTCCAGGGCTTTACAGATTACCTCTCGCTTGATTAGATAGTGCTGTTATTATAAGCGCTCAACCCCTTGCCGAAAAGGGGCACTATGCAGTCTTAGACAACATCCTTATATCAATTTCTCCAACTCCTCCGCTGTATTGACAGGCGCAAGACAGGCAAAATTCTGACAGACGTAGGCGGTTGCCTTATCCTCTTTTAATGGTCGATCCGCTAGCAATGGCACAGCCTGAACAGCCTCACGATCAGCCGGATCAGCACAGGCCAGCACGCTATTGGGCAGATAGCGCCCATTGATTACCCCCAGCAGCGAATGAGTATCAGCCCCGGAAGGATTGCCCATAATAGCAAATTCTTTCACCGCCGACAGAGCAAAATCCAGTGCGCCAATTACATGCCCAAAGGCCTGTGGGTGCTGCACCATCACATCCGCTATAGGCTGAAGGTAGTCGTCCGCACGCTGGCGATAGCCCCCCTCACCTGTAAATGCCGCCAGCCGCAGCAGGACATCGACGGCAACACTATTACCGGCGGGTGTGGCGTTATCCATAATATCCTTTGGACGGCTGATCAGTTCCTCGTGGTCACTGCCCGTATCAAAGAATCCGCTATTCTGCTCATCGGCAAACAACGCGATCGCTTCATCCATCAGCCTGCGCGCTTCAGTGAACCAGCGTGGCTGAAAGCTTGCCTCGTACAATGCCAGCAGTCCATCCGCCAGGAAGACGTAATCTTCCAGGTAACCTTTCAGGCGCGCTCGCCCATCCTTATACGTGCGCAGCACTCGGCCTTCAGGACGTAATTCTCCCAGCAAAAACTCGGCGTTCTTGCTGGCAACCTGGAGATAATCGGCGCGCTCCAGGTAACGCGCTGCCTCCGCGAAACTGCGCAGCATCAGCCCGTTCCAGGATGTCAGTATCTTCTCGTCACGCCCCGGCTTTACACGCTGCTCGCGCAGCTGGAAGAGTTGCAAACGGCTCTGCTGCAGCGAGTCCTCCACCTGCTTTCTGCTCAGTTGAGCTGCTTTCGCTATCTCTTCCACGTCCCGAGACACATGTAAGATATTCTTCCCCTCAAAATTCCCTTTCTGTGTCACATCATAATACTGCATAAAGAGCGCGGCATCTCGTGGGGAGAGCGCAGCCTCGATCTCTGCTGGCGTCCACACAAAGAACTTCCCTTCTTCACCCTCGCTATCAGCATCTTGAGTGGAGTAGAAACCACCCTCGGGAGAGGTCATCTCGCGCACAACGTAATCCAGCGTCTCTTCGACAATGCGGCGATAGAATGCATTCCCCGTCACAAGGTAGGTATGCAAATAGACGCGACCGAGCAGCGCGTTATCGTACAGCATCTTCTCGAAGTGTGGTACCAGCCACTGCTCGTCAACAGAGTAGCGATGAAAGCCACCGCCCAGTTGATCATAGATACCCCCGTTGGCCATATGTTGTAGCGATGTCTCGACGATCTCCAATTCTCCCGGCGACATCGTTTGCGCGCTCATCTCGCCCTTGAGTCGGTGCTGCTGCACGCGCAGCAGAAACTCCAGGGACATGGTGTTCGGAAACTTTGGAGCAGTGCCAAAGCCCCCATTGACGGCGTCGAACTCCGCGGCTAACTCCCGGCTGGCACTACCCAATAACTCAAGTGGCATTGTTCCCGCGGCCTCTTCCCCCCGGCGACGAAAAGGGCTGCCGCTGCGCTGTTGCAGATAATCTGCTAACTGCGTTGCCTGTTCCTCGACATCCTGCCGCTTTTCCTGGTAGGCTTCAGCCATACTCAGCAATACACGTGGAAACCCCGGCATCACCTGCTGTCCATACTGACGATCACGCGGCGGAAAGTAGGTGCCGCCATAGAAAGGGCGGCCATCGGGCGTGAGGAAGACGGTCATTGGCCAGCCCCCCTGCTGGGTCATCGCCTGCACCGCCTGCATATAGACGGCATCGATATCTGGTCGCTCTTCGCGATCTACTTTGATAGAGACAAAAAACCGGTTCATAACGGCCGCGATCTCTTCATTCTCGAACGACTCGCGCTCCATCACATGGCACCAGTGGCAGGCCGAGTAGCCCACGCTCAGTAAAATAGGCTTATCCTCGCTCTTCGCCTTTTGCAGCGCCTCCTCTCCCCATGGATACCAATCCACCGGATTGTGCGCGTGCTGCAACAGGTATGGGCTCGTCTCATTGATGAGCCGATTTGTATGCTCATGCTGTCCTTCTATTTCAGACATAACTATCCCTTTCGATACTAACCGGGAATCCTTACAAACGTCCTTCAATTTCATTTCATCTCCCTAGCATTGTACGACAAGTTCTCGCAATTGACACTCTCTCCATTGCTAAAGAATAAATCATTTCTAGTGACAAATTCCGCACATCTATGCTAGACTGAAAGCACGCAAAAAGCAGCCCAAATTACAAGAGAAAGAACCCTGTATGACCATCCTGACGCCGTGGAACGACGTAATCGGTACAGCGACAACCTACCTGAGCAGCAAGGATCCCATCATGGCAAATGCCATCGTGCGCGTTGGCACTTGCACCTTAACACCCAATACCAATGTCTTCGAGGCGCTCGTCGATGCCATTATCTCGCAACAAATCTCTGTCAGAGCCGCCGATGCCATTATGGCCCGCCTGCGCGCCGCTACCCCGGGCGGTCTTATCACTCCGGAGGCCCTGTTACAACTCGAACACAGTAACTTGCGCGCCGCTGGCCTTTCGACGCCGAAGGCCCGCTATGTGCACGACCTGACTGAGCGCGTGTCGGGTGGCATCCTGGACCTGGCGAATATAGAGAAACTCGAAGACGAGGAAGTGATCAATCACCTGGTCTCGGTCAAAGGTATCGGTCGCTGGACGGCGGAGATGATCCTGATCTTCTCTCTGGGACGCCCTGATGTCCTACCTGTCGATGACCTTGGCCTCGTTGAGGGCGTTCGTGAAGCATATGGTTTGGAGGCACGCCCGACACGCAAGGAAATGCTGGAACGCGGCGAAGCCTGGCGTCCCTACCGCACGTTCGCTACGTGGTATATGTGGGGCATACGCCGGCTCTCCCAGCGCAACGAAAGAGAACGAACGCGCATCGTATCACTGTAAATGCGTCAATGCTATAATAGAGTGCATATGGATACACCCGATAACTTCTATGCCGTATTAGGCGTACCAATAGATGCTGATAGCGAAACGCTCAAGCGAGCATATCGACAACTGGCGCGGCGTTATCACCCTGACGTGGCAGGGCCTGCTGGGGCAATACAGATGAAGCGTATCAATCGCGCCTACGATGTCCTGAGCGATCCCGAGAAACGCTTGAACTATGACACAATCCTCGGCGGCGTCATCGATTTTCGCAAAGGGGGACTATCGCGCCCTCGCCAACGGCCTCATAAATTCGATCTTGCGGACGACCTCGAGTTCTCAGGCCTCAGCATTTTTAGCACAAAGGGACCGCTACAAACCGGACCGGTTCTGCGCACCTCCCTGGGCGTCATCTCGTCGCTGAGTAGCCTGCCAGCCCCTGCTGGCTTCTGCATCGCTGTTGGCACCCTTGATGGCAAAGGGCTACTCTGGCATACTGAGAGCAGCGCGGCACAGAAACATTTTACGGCCGATCCCGCGCTGACCGTTGAGTCACTGCGAGCCTTACGCTTCTCCGCCCAGGGCAAGTTGCTGGCAGGATGGGGAAGATTGGGTCTACACATTTGGAACGTAAAAGATGGGCGTCTGCTCAGGAGCTATCCACTCGTTCAACGCGCGGTCTCAGCCTATTACTCGCTTGACATCGCGCTCATAGACACACCCCCTGGCGAACAGGAAATCATAATGGCACTCCCATTACTTCCTGAAGATCCCTTAGGGCCGCGTGCCCTTGGCGTTCGCGCTACCGACATCGTCAGGCATAGTATTGGAGCGCCCCCTGAAATGTTAAGTAAGCCGCTTGTCTGTGCCGAAGAAGAGTTAGAGAAACGACAGTTCTGGGCCATTCGCCTGCGCGCCCTGGCACAGGATGCTCGTACGTTGCTCACCCTCTCCTGTGCCCATGTCCCTGGCGAAGCAGATGAGATGGCTGTAGCGCGCCGTTGGGATCTAACTGCGCGAACACGCATCGGCGGCAAGGCGCGACCACAGATTACCAGCTCGCTCGTTATCGGACGCTGCGCCGAGTACACCCCTCCTTACGCCGTGACCCCCAATGCCACTACCCTCGCCCTCGTCTACAGTGGTCGTAAAGTGCGACTCTATGATACGCTCTCTGGTACATACAGCGAGGTGCCAGGCGGAACTATGGGCGGCAGCGCGAAATTGGCGCTCTCCCCTGATGCCCAATGGTTAGCTGTCGCGCGAGAGGATAGCGAAGTCAACGAAGGGGTCGTTGACCTCTGGTCTACGGAACAGGGACAGATCGTGCAAAAACTGTACCATCCCTGGCAGATCAGTGCCCTCCATTTTTCTGAGAAGCACTTGATCGTCGCCCTGACAGATGGTACTATTCAAGTCTGGCAATAGCTTTTTGTAGCCATTCTTTTTGCCCGTACGTTCATTATATAGATAGACAACAGTATCTTTTGTGTTGCTATCTTATGCATCATTCGTTTGGCTAAAGTAGACCAGGATGCAATTGAGAGTTGCTTGTACGCCCTGATTTATTGAATATTAATCAGACCATGATAAGAATAATGCAGATGAACAAACTCATCCGGCCATACAGTAGGGGCCGATTGATCGCGCCCACAGCCGATTTATCGGCCCTGGGTGCATCTTCCGCTATCCGAATGATTTGTGAAAACTCATTATTCTACCCCCAAAGAAGCGAGGTAACAGGTACATGCGTGTTTCGGTGATTGTCCCAGTATATAATGAAGAAGAGACAGTGGCTCAGGTCCTGGAGTCTCTCTCGAAAGTACTTCTTGATCTCGAGGTAGTTGTTGTAGATGACGCATCCACCGATCGCACGTGGGAGATTTTGCAGGAACTGCGTCAGAAAGAACCCTTCACTACCTATCGGTTTATCCGTCATGACAAAAACCAGGGCAAAGGCGCAGGGTTGCGCACCGGTTTTGGCCTGGTAAGCGGAGACCTGGTGACCGTACAGGATGCGGATATGGAATATGATCCGCAGGATATTCCAGCGCTGGTACGAAAATGGCAGGAGGCAGGCAACAGCAAAGTCGCCGTCTACGGCTACCGCGATCTTTCTGGCCAGAAACTCACAACACGTTGGGGCAATCGTTTTCTCACCACTGTCACGAATATTTTATTTGGCTCCCGTATTCACGACATGGAGACATGCTACAAATTGATGCCTGGCGTTCTAGCCCGTGCGCTCCCCATGGAAGGCCGCCGTTTCGAGATCGAACCAGAGATCACCTCCTGCATCCTCCAGGCAGGCTATAAAATTCTCGAAGTACCTATCAGCTACTCGCCTCGTGTAGAAAAGAAACTCAACCCCTGGAAAGATGGCTGGCCCGCCCTTGCCATGCTGCTACGCCGCCGCTTTGGCAAACCATTTCGTCCCGCCTTAAAAGAAACTACCAACAGCACAGCCAACACAGCCACTTCCGAGGAAGTTCAAACCAGCTCTGTTCCCCAATAAAATCATTCTGTGGAGCTGTGGGCTGTGGCAGGCGTTCCACAACACCATGAGTGGTTGCGGGTGTGTCGGCCTGGGTCGCTCTTCCCCTCGGCCAACTTCATCGTGGCGTTCCACAACACCATGAGTGGTTGCGGGTGTGTCGGCC
>CATPCK010000176.1 GCA_955652655.1 uncultured Ktedonobacteraceae bacterium
CATGTGCGAACGTTGGATGGCTACTATGATGAGGATGATCATCAGCGCGTAGCGACACTAAGCCTCTCAGTTGCAGACCCCGGGCTATCTCTTGTGCTGGCAAGTCCAGAGCACGCACTCTGCGATGGAGGATGCCAGCAGGAGCAGTTGTTGGAGTTAGGACGTATCCTGGGCATGGCCGAATATATTGCGTTTCCGCTCCGAGGCGAGCCAGAGTATCCTATCGGGATGCTCATAGCAGGAAATTCGGTTGAGAATGCCCAGTATCAGACTCGCGTTCAGCAAGATAGTGAATTCGTGATCGGCCTGGCAAACATGGTGAGCCAGGCCACCACCAGCATCAATAACGTCAACAACTACAAGGCATTGGAACAGGAACGGCAACTCCTCGAAGAAAAAGTGAGGACGCGGACCCACGAACTGGCCAGGGCCAAAGAAGCGGCTGAAGCAGCTAATGCAGCCAAAAGCGCCTTTCTAGCGAACATGAGCCATGAAATTCGTACACCGATGAATGCTGTCACCGGCATGACCAGCCTGTTGCTCGATACTCCCTTGTCTTCAGAACAGTATGACTTCGTGGAGACGATCCGCACCAGCAACGATGCCTTGATGACAGTTATCAACGATATTCTCGATTTCTCGAAAATCGAGGCGGGCAAGTTGGAGTTGGAGCACTACCCCTTCCAGGTGCGGGATTGCATCGAGAGTACCCTCGACCTGCTCGGCCCCACCACGGCAGAGAAAGGGCTTGACCTGGCATACTTCATTGATGATTCTGTACCTGACGCTATCATCAGCGACATCACTCGCTTGCGCCAGGTGCTGATAAATCTGCTCAATAATGCTGTAAAGTTTACAGAAACTGGTGAAGTGTTTGTTTCGGTAACCTGTGAGCCAGGTGAACTGGCATCTCAGACAATGCGTACCCTGCATTTCGCAGTGAAGGATACTGGCATCGGTATTCCGGCAGATCGGATGCATCGTCTCTTTCAATCCTTCAGCCAGGTCGATGCCTCGACGACGCGTCGTTTTGGAGGTACAGGTTTGGGCCTGGCCATCAGTAAGCGTCTAAGTGAACTCATGGGTGGGACGATGTGGGTAGAGAGTGCTGGTATTGCGGGGCAAGGATCAACTTTCCACTTCACTATCCAGGCTGAGGCTTCTCCAGATCTATCATACGCGTACCTGCACACCAACCAGCCGCAGTTAAATGGCAAACGCTTGCTCATCGTTGATGATAATGCCACCAACCGGCGTATTTTACGGTTGCAAGCACAATCATGGGGCATGCACACGCGCGAAACTGGGTCGCCCGCCGAGGCTCTCGATTGGCTTCGTCAGGGAGAGCCTTTCAATGTAGCCATTCTTGACATGTATATGCCCGAGATGGATGGCGTTATGCTGGCATCCGAAGTACGCCGCCTGCCTGAAATTCGCACGCTTCCATTGCTGCTGTTGACATCGCTCGGACGTAAGGAGGTCGGTGAGCTGGCCCAGGCAGTGGAGTTCGCCGCTACCTTGACGAAGCCGTGCAAACCATCGCAACTCTATAACGCGTTACTTGGCATCTTTGCAGAAGGGGAACAGCCCGAACACCGGAGCCATATGCCGTTCGAGCCCCAATTCGATGCTGAGATGGCGCAGCGGCTCCCGTTACGGATACTGCTGGCGGAAGATAATGCGGTAAACCAGAAGTTGGCACTGCGCCTGCTGGAACGCATGGGGTACCGCGCCGATGTAGCTGCTAATGGCTTGGAAGCGCTGCAAGCACTGGAACGTCAGCCGTACGATGTTGTGCTGATGGATATGCAAATGCCCGAGATGGATGGTCTGGAAGCGACCCGCTATATTTGTCGGGAGTGGCCCGCTGAAGAGCGCCCACGCATCATTGCCATGACAGCGAACGCCACTCCAAGTGATCGTGCTGCCTGCCTCGCAGCGGGTATGGATGACTTTGTCAGCAAGCCAGTTCGCGTCGAGCAACTGGTCGCTGCCCTCAATAAATGCCAACCTCGCACGGCTGCACGACCACCAGTTCCTTCATCACCCATTCTAGTTCAAGCTCAAAAAGTGGCCTCAACACTAGATCAGACAGAGCTGAAGCGTCTTGAGAAGAGTATGGGTGGAGATACAGCCTATGTAGCTGAGATCATCGATGCGTTTCTCGTGGATACCCCCCGGTTGTTGCTAGACTTACGGCAAGCAATGGAACAGAAGCAGGGAGATAGCCTGCGCCGTGCCGCGCATACGCTCAAAGGGAGTAGTGCAAGCCTTGGTGCTATGACTCTTGCCAGCTTGTGCCAGGAGCTGGAAGCGCTGGGTAAATCCGGTACCATGGCTGGAGTGGCCGCACGGATAGCCCAGGCGGAGACTGAATACGAAACGGTCAGGGTCGCACTCACAGCAGTTCGCCAGCCGTACCGAAGGGAGCCGTAGCATGACAGGCATTTCGGGCTCTATACTTGTGGTAGACGATAATCGCATGAATCGCATCATGCTCTCTCATAGTCTGGAACTGCAGGGACATGCTGTTATGCTGGCGGAAAATGGGCGTCAGGCGCTGACAATGATGCACGCACAGCCGTTCGACCTGGTACTCCTCGATATCGTCATGCCTGAGATGGACGGCTATCAGGTCTTGCGACAAATGAAGACCGACAGCACACTGCGCGATATTCCTGTGATCGTGATTTCAGCAGTAGACGAGGTAGCCAGTGTTGTGCGCTGTATTGAAATGGGTGCGGAGGACTACCTGCCCAAGCAATTTGATCCGGTGCTACTTAAAGCCCGCATTGGTGCCTGCCTGGAGAAGAAGCGCCTGCGTGACCAGGAAGTCGCCTACTTACAGCATGTCTCCCGTGTCATCGATGCGGCAGTTGCTGTTGAGGCCAATACCTTCGAACCCGAGAGTCTGGAGGAGGTGGCCATCAGACCGGATGCACTGGGACACCTGGCACGTGTCTTTCAGCACATGGTCAACGAGATCTATGCGCGTGAGCAGCGTCTAAAACACGAGGTTCAGGTACGTGAGCGTATCGAGCAAGAAATGCGCGTGGCCCGGCTCATTCAACAAACGCTGCTACCCCAGGAACTGCCATCCTTACCAAACTGGAGGATTGCAGCGCATTACCAACCTGCCCGGGCTGTGGGGGGTGACTTCTATGATTTTTTGCCTTTACCTGATGGCAACCTGGGTATTCTCATCGGGGATGTCTCGGACAAGGGCGTTCCAGCGGCGCTGGTGATGGCGACCACGCGTAGTATTTTACGTGCGTCAGCCCAGAGTCTTAACGCACCAGGGCAGGTCCTGGAAACAGTCAACGACCTCCTCTATCCAGATATTCCGGCGAACATGTTCGTGACCTGCCTCTATGCTATCCTCGATCCGAAGGAAGGTCACCTGCGCTATGCCAATGCCGGACACGAGCTACCCTATCGCCGCCATGCCGCCTCAGTAATAGAGCTACGCGCAACAGGCATGCCACTTGGCATGATGCCCGGCATGCACTATGAGGAGAGAGAAACTGTGTTGGCACCAGGCGATGCGGTGCTATTCTACAGTGACGGCCTGGTTGAAGCGCACGATTCGCAGCGCATGATGTTCGGCCTGGCACGTTTACAACGTCTCATTGCCATCCACCCTATCAGCGGCGCGGCACTTATCCACTGCCTCCTTGCCGAACTGGCGCACTTTACGGGTGCTGAATGGGAACAAGAAGATGATATAACGCTCGTGACACTTCATTATGCTTCTAGTGAGACGTAATAATAGCCAGACACATCTCAAATTAATGAATCTGCTTTTGCTCAGTCATCAGAAAGGGACGCGCTCTTTCACCAAACGCCTGAATATCCTGGCGATGTTCCCTTCTTAAATGCAGGGCTGTTGCAAGGTCGGGCATCACAGGCGTGAAAGCGGGATGGCAAAGGGCGGCCAGCCCTTTGACTGGGGGTTCGGGGGCTGTGCCCCCGATCTTCTCTCTCCCTTCCCTGCCACCGCAGGCGGCGAGTGAATGTCAGAAGAGGCGAATTGACAAAAGCACAATCACACATCACAGTTATGACAACGATGTCATTATCCTACTTGTGCATATGTACATGTATACCTTTGTCGATGTTTCAGATCGCCAGCGATAAGGAAGTTA
>CATPCK010000177.1 GCA_955652655.1 uncultured Ktedonobacteraceae bacterium
CGGTGTACTTGTTGGCCGAGGAGAGGGTGGCCAGCACTTTGGTGATGGCCGCCGTCAAGGTGGTTTTGCCGTGATCGATGTGTCCAATCGTGCCCACATTCACATGCGGTTTCGTTCGCTCAAATTTCTTCTTCGCCATTTCCTAATGTGGCTCCTCCTGCAATTCTATCTGCGATCAGATAGCAATCAACGGGTATAAACATGCAGCAGCCGTCCCCTGATAAACTGATCGCCTTTTTTAGTAAGACTTCCCGCTAATAGTCACAGTAACTTCAAACCTTTGGTACCCTCAAATGGGTTGAACCCGGGACCATGGGGAAGTGACGATCTTTTCAGAAGACGGCAGCAAAAGCTCTTGTACGTCCTTGCAGCGCCCTAAAGGGCTGGCTGCGGATCTCGTAAAGGTGCGCGCTGTTCTCAAGCGAGGCACCTTCAGAAACCACAGGAGCCCGTGATGGGAATTGAACCCATGACCCCAGTCTTACCAAGACTGTGCGCTACCGCTGCGCCACACGGGCAGGCTTTTTGGGTGGGCAGTGAGGGATTCGAACCCCCGAAGTCGGAGACAGCTGATTTACAGTCAGCCCCATTTGGCCACTTTGGTAACTGCCCAGGATAAGGAGCTCTCGCCGGATATGAGTACATTGTAACTACGTCATTTTTGTCCATG
Organism: uncultured Ktedonobacteraceae bacterium; assembly: GCA_955652655.1. Taxonomy (GTDB): domain Bacteria; phylum Chloroflexota; class Ktedonobacteria; order Ktedonobacterales; family Ktedonobacteraceae; genus UBA11361. The sequence continues at coordinate 671 of CATPCK010000177.1, forward strand.
CTATTTGATATTGAGCTGGAGCAGTTAGACGAAGAAGACCGACGAAGAGACTCAAGAACCTGCTACATTCATCACAAAGAGTACACTTCCGTACCTTCTGAGTGATCGACGTGCCTATTATAGCCGACGCTTTGCGTCATGTCAAGCATCTATGACCATCCGTCACAGGAAATATTCTCGCGACTATCACGAATAGATAACTATTTGCTAGCACAGCTATAAAATAACGAATAAAACCATTGCGTCTTTATTAAATTGCTGGTATAATCACCAACGTTAGAGAGAAAAACCATACCTCGTACCTTTTTACAGAACAGTCTTTTCCACGAATATTGTACGACGATTTGAACCTTGAAATAAAAGAGGTATTCTTTATGGCAACAAATTGTGACTTTGGCCGTTCTTCCTTACTTGCAGAACAGTACCAGCGTGAAATGGACATCATAGCTGTTGCCCTTCAGGAAGAGAGTCAGGATGAACGTGAAGAGCGTTTGAATTTAGTGGTGCGCTCATGGTCACATACCTGTGCCTGTTTCCATGCTCAGCTCGAGGCCAGTGAAGCGCCTGCCTACACGCCGTCGGTGGCTTATGCACGTCAGTAGCGTTTATCCGTAGTAGAAGATATGTAGTTAAGCAATGCCTCATCCACCAGAACTTACACCGGATGCGCTAACGTATCAAACGCCTGTGCAGTTCGGAATGGTGTATTGGGTGAATTTTGGGTATCCATCATTGCCTCCAGGTATTGAAGAGAAGCGTATCCTTGACTGGCACCCCGCTCTTGTTGTCTCGGGCGACCCTTTTTGTCGTCACGCGGGCGCGGTAAACGTTGTTGCACTAACCTCCTATCGTGGTAAGCTCCGCCCGTATCATCACCTCCTTTTGAAACGAGATTACCCCCTGCTGGATACGGATAGCCTTGTAAAAACTGAGTTGATGTATCCCGTGTTGCGCTCCCTGCTGGCCGACCAGTACGCTATCTGCAAGCTCAATGATGCCGACCTGCGCGCGATCATGGGCAAAGTTGCCAACAGCCTGGCAATTACCATGTATTACGCCTTACATTGATGGGTGGATAGTTTATGAGCATCGATCAGAACCAGCTCCGGCTCCTACCGTCCATCGATGAGCTCCTGCAATCCAGCGGTGGAGCAGGACTCATTGCACAATATTCTCGCGGCATGACGCTACGTGCAATACGTGCCGCTCTTGCCCAGGCGCGCCTGGATATCTTCAATGGTTCAACATGCCCCTCTTCCGAACAACTCCTTGCCGCGGCGGAACAAACCCTCCAGCAGGTAATGCAGCCTCACCTGCGGTCAGTCATCAATGCCACGGGTGTGATCATCAATACAAATTTGGGGCGCTCTCCTCTGTCCCAGGAGGCTTTACAGGCAGTACAGCAGGTGGCAGGCGGCTATTCCAACCTGGAATACGAAGTAGAGGCGGGCAAGCGTGGTTCGCGCCACACCCATGTAACTACTCTGCTGCGAGAATTGACAGGAGCGGAGGCTGCCCTTGTCACCAACAACAATGCAGCGGCGGTACTGCTGGCACTGAGTACGCTGGCAATGGGACGCGAGGTCATTATCTCGCGTGGGCAACTCGTGGAGATCGGTGGCGGATTTCGTGTTCCCGATGTGATGCGCCAGAGCGGCTGCATGCTGATTGAAGTTGGCACGACCAATCGTACACGCATCGGCGATTACGAAGCCGCGCTTAGCGAACGCAGCGCGGTCCTGTTAACAGTGCATCCCAGCAATTTCGTGATCAGCGGTTTTACCGAATCCACTCCTATCGCTGCATTGGCTGAACTCGCCCACCGGCATAACCTGCTGGTGATGGACGATCTCGGCAGCGGCTGCCTGTTGGACAGCGCACAATACGGACTGGCCCACGAACCAATGCCACAGGAGAGCCTGGCCGCGGGGGCCGATGTCGTCTGCTTCTCCGGCGATAAACTACTGGGCGGCCCGCAGGCGGGTATCCTGGTGGGAAAGGCTGAGATACTGGAGCGCATCGCCAAAAACCCCTTGCTGCGTGCCATGCGTATAGACAAGATGACGCTAGCGGCCCTGGAAGCCACGCTGCGGCACTATCAACGAGATGAAGCCGCGCAGCATATTCCCATCTGGCGTATGATAGCGGCACGACCTGGGAAAATTGCTTCCAGGGCTACGCGATGGGCTTCGAAGTTGCAAGCGCAGGGTATTGATGCGCGCACGCAACGTGGAGAGTCGACTGTTGGTGGTGGTTCCTTGCCAGGGGAAACGCTGCCCACAACCTTACTGGCAATCGATGCCGCACGGGTTTCGCAGCCGCTGGACGAGTTAGCAAGACAACTCCGCATGAGAAATATCCCGATTATTACCCGCATCCTTCGCGACACGCTGCTGCTCGATCCTCGCACCGTGCTGGAAGAGCAGGACAAAGAAGTGGTGTTGGGGATAATTGAGGTACTGGGGGAGAGCGTTAAGTAAATGCTAAGTAACGGAACAATCAATGATGGACGAGATCGCAAGATACAACAGGGAGCACTTTACCTCAGTTGCTCCTCCGTGGCTGGCTTTCTGGGCTGTGTATCAGCCAGAGATTTTCGGAAAATGATAAAGCAAGTAAAAGCCCCCTGGCTCCTTGCGGGAGCCAGGGGGCTTTTACTTGCCTGGTCACTAGCGTTCCTCTCCACTCATGATACGTACATAACTGGTATAGCGCCGTTCGTTGATGACACCATCATCGACTGCCTGGCGAATGGCGCAGCCCTCTTCTTCAACGTGTAGACAGTCTGAGTAGAGGCATTCACCGAGGTAAGGGCGGAACTCGACAAAGCATGCGCCGAGATCCTCGGGGGGAATGTTCCACGCGACGAGGGCACGAATACCTGCTGAATCGGCCAGCCAACCTCCCCCGGATAAAGGATAGAGTTGCGAACCTGTTGTCGTATGCTTTCCCTTGCCTGTGGCATCACTGACCAGGCCGGTGCGAAGCGCCATGCCGGATTCGATAGTATTGACCATAGAGGACTTGCCAACGCCGGAGGGACCGCTAAAGAGAGAGGTATGGTCCTTGAGCAGGGAACGCAATTGTTCAATGCCCTCTCCCGTATGGGTGCTCGTCCAGATCACTGTATAGCCAAGGCTACTGTACAATACGGCCTCTTGCTCTATCCTCTCCTCGTGTGGTAAGTCAACCTTATTCAGGCAGATGATTGGATGAATCTCTGCCGACTCGCAGATGGTCAGGTAACGATCGAGCATGCCAAAGTGTGGTTCAGGTTGCGTCGTAGCAAAGACCAGTACCACCTGGTCGAGATTGGCAAGCATCGTTTGCTGGATAACTTTTTTCGTTGTTGAGCCTGCATCTTTGCGCGTTAGCGCGGTCTGGCGCGGTAAGATCTCCTCGATCATTCCTGTGGTGGCGTCAAGGCGGCGCAATTTTACATAGTCGCCCACGGATAGCCGTGAGGGCAATGGCGACTCGCTCGAGTCACGTCGTTCCATTCGTTCAGCGCGGGATGTCGTGAGCAGGACATGATCGTGCCGCGGACGAACTTTCCCTACTGATTTTGCTGATTGAGCCTGCGCAAAGGCCTTTTTGAGTTTGCCGCGTAAGGTACAGCGCAAGACGCCATCATCGGTATGGACGTCATAAATGCCATGTGCGCCGTTGAGAATCACTCCGGTTAGTGTTTCCGGGTCATTAATCAATGTGTTCCCTCCAGGAGAATAATAAACATGGTTTCGATATATTGCTGTGTGTGTCTACCATGCTTGGAGGGAAGGAAGGAGTCAAATGCTGCCAGGAGGTGAGTGCCAGGAAGGTTTTTTCTACTTTAATACCAGGCTCCTGGCCAGGCAGTTTTTGCTCATTACCCCACTCATTAGCCGGGTAGACAAGGTGCAAACAAGCACAATTGGTGTATAGGTGTGCTTTCTCATACTGTGCACCTCCTCTGAACTAACTGGCGAAGCCAGAATTTATGCAAACAACTTTTCAACAATCATAGAGTACAAGAATGGAAGGGGGTTTGTCAATATCTCTATCCTGACGATCGTTGCCATCGTAGTCGTGGTGAGCCTTGTGCTGGCGTTCGGCTATCATTAGTGCAAAGAATAGTGCTGACTGACTGTTCTTCTCACATCCACATCCCCTACGCTCCCAGCAGCCGAGCGCTCCATATTTCCCTGTGAACCCGGGCTCGCGGCATTTCTCACCAGTTGAAGCGCTTTATCGTGCGGGATGATCTTGTAGTGCAGTTTCATCTCCAGGATACGCGTGACGGAGGCATCGATCTGGGCCTGCGAGATCTGCCCATTCATTACTGCCTGGTGCAGCCCATAGATCATATGCTGAGCATCGGCAAGACCACGCGGGCCTAGCAACAGGTCTGTGCCGGCCTGTACCGCCAGGACCGCGGCCTGGGCGAGGCTATAGGTGTTGCTGATACCGCCCATCCAGAGGGTGTCGCTGATAATCACTCCTTTGAAATTGAGCTGCTTGCGCAATAGCCCGGTGACGACGTTGGGCGATAGGGAAGTCGGCAGTTTGGTGTCAAGCTGCGGATTGAGGATATGTGTCACCATCACCATTGGCACAACACCTTCCTTGATCATGGTGCGGTAGGGCACGAGGTCGATAGCGTTGAGGGTCGCCAGGCTGCGATTCATAGTGGGTAAGGCCAGGTGCGGGTCGAGGTTGGCACTGCCCAGACCTGGGAAGTGCTTGAGGCAGCCGATGACGCCGCCGTCGGTTAAACCTTTGAGGTAGGCGCGACCCATATTGGTGACGAGGGTTGGGTCGGAGCCAAAGGTGCGCATTGGTAGGCCGGGATTGTTGGGGTTGGTCAACACATCGACAATGGGCATGAAGTTCACGTTTAGCCCTAGACCGGTCAGGTCGGCAGCCGCGCTATGACCAGCATTGTAGGCTACGGTGGGATTTCCTGACGCGCCAATCGCCTGCTCTGAAGTGCGTTCACTGGTGATCTGGCGTAGCTCGTTGACGACGCCACCCTCGAAGTCGGTGGTGATGAAGAGCGGAATGGGTGCCTGCTTCTGCATGCCCTGGATCAAAGAAACGAGCTGGCCGCGTGATTGGGCGTTACCGTTCTTATTCTCGATTAAGACGCCGCTCACCTGGTTATGCTGGATCATCTGGGTGAGGTCACCATTGACTGTCGCGCCGTAGAACTCGACGATCACCATCTGTCCCAATTTTTGATCAAGACTCATACTCTGTACGATCCTCGTGACCAGTGCGCTATCGGAAAGGGGCTGGGTTGTGGGTAGAGGAGAAAGGCTGATTGAGTGAGATGGTGTGAAGGTAGTTGTTGGGATGGGTTTGAGATATGCCCCTTTGGGGTTATCGGGCGTTAATGAACATGCGCTGAAGATGAATAGGAGGCAGGCTAGTAGTGTGATGATTTTTGATGGGGTATGAATTACTGTATTGCTTTTGTTCATCATACGCTTGCTTATCATACGCTGCCTCTTATTTCTGTAACAAAATCGATATGTATATTTTTCTGAATCCTCATCGCTACGCTCTTCGCAATCATTTTTTGTGATGGTGCGCGTTGGCGCAGCCAACGCGCACCATCACAAGTAATTGAGCATCGGCATAGGCTGCAAAAAAAGTGCCCATTGAGTTCCAGTTCTTTACACATATTTTAGCATGGCATGTCATGCTGTCTTAATCTGCTCCAGGCCCAGTTCTTTGATAGCGTTCTCGCGCAGGGCAAACTTTTGGATTTTCCCGCTGGCGGTCATGGGAAAGGCTTTGACAAATTGGAAGTAGCGCGGGATCTTCTGGTGGCTGATCTGGCCTTTACAGAACGCGCGCAGCTCTTCTTCTGTCAGCTCTGCTCCCTCCTGGGGGATGACAACGGCTAAGAGCTCTTCTACGAAGAACTTATCCGGCACACCGAGTACCTGCACATCGGCAACTTTTGGATGGCGGATAAGAAAGTCTTCAACCTCTCGTGGAAAGATGTTTTCGCCGCCGCGAATCACCATATCTTTGAGACGACCGACGATGTTGACGTAACCGCGCGCATTCATAGTGGCTAAGTCACCAGTGTGTAACCAGCCCTCGCTATCAATGGCCTCAGCGGTCTTTTCCGGCATCTCGTAGTAGCCCAGCATGACAAGAAAGCCTCTACAACAGAGCTCGCCGCGCTCATTACAAGGAACCGTCTCACCTGTGGCCGGGTTAATAATTTTGACCTCGGTATGCGGGAAAGGCACACCTACCGTCGAGGATTTCAATTCAAATGAATCATCCTTGAGCGTCAGGGTAATGGCCGCGTGCGATTCGGTCTGGCCGAAGACAATAGCCACATCTGCCCCCATACGCTCTTTCACCTGTTCCATCAAATAGATGGGCACGGGTGAGCCACCGCTGACAACGGTCCGTAACGAGGAGAGGTCATACTTGCTGAAATCGGGATGTTGCAAGATTGCCAGTAGCATGGTGGGAACGCCGCCAAACGTAGTGCAGCGTTCGGTGCTGATGATCTGTAAGGTTTTCAGCGGGTCGAAAGCGACGAGGGGATGGAGTGTTGACCCGGCATAGATCGAAGCGATGACGGCCAGGATGCATCCCCCCACGTGGAAGAAAGGCATGGCTGTGCATCCGTGGTCCTCCTGGCGTGAACCCCACTGTTCTGAAAAGACCATGCCAATATTGACGATGCCACGATGGCACAGGATCGCGCCCTTTGGGAAGCCGGTGGTGCCGGAAGTATACTGGATCATCGCCGGGTCTAGAGGTTTCACCGAGGCCTGTCGTTCGCGCAGGGCCTCCTCGCTTACCTGCGTGCCCCCAGCAGCCATTTCCTTGAAAAGTGTTGGCCGCCAGCCTTCCTGCTCTAACAGGTCCGTGGGAGGAGCGCCCACCAGGCTGACGTAGCGCAGCATGGGAAGGCGTTCACTGCTGACCTCGCCGTTCTTTGTCCCAGGCGTGACCATAGAGCGTATCGTGGCCAGGCAATCGTGGTCGCGGACGCGAGCCATGAAGAAGAGCGCGGAGACATCGCCTTGCTTTAGTACATACTCCACCTCCTGGGCGCGGAGGACGGGATTGACTGTCACAAGCACCAGGCCAGCCTTGGCGGCAGCCATGTAAATGAGCAGCCACTCAGGGAGGTTAACAGCCCAGATGGCGATATGGTCGCCTTTGTTCAAGCCGAGGGCCATCAAGCCTCGCGCAACCTGGTCGGCGCGTTCGCGGTACTCGCGGTAAGTCCAGCGAATATCGAGCGCTCCACCAAATTCGGGGTAGCAGGAGTAGACAACGGCCTCCTTTGTAGAAAGCTGCTCTGCGCGCTGGTCTAAAAGCTCACCAATAGTTACTTCGAGTAGCCGTGCACCGGAAGTCTCGGCCTGCCAGTGTGATAGGCCGTCGGTAGTCATGCCCATAAATACCCTCCTGTGAAATTGTAGATGAAGGTGTACAGACAATCTTAGCTGCTGCTTTGGATATTACGTAGAGTACGATGCTGCCAGATTACTGTCAAGCTATTATTCTCTTGACAATCCCATCATCTACACCAGATACTGTCTTTACGCCAGGCGTAGTGTCAAAAAGGATTAGCATTCCTTTTAGTATTGAACGAAACAGGCCAGGCCAATAAGAAGCAAGAGGTATTTGCATGTTTGATAAAAGCAAGATCGGGCAGAGTTTTCCTCCGTTCACCATTGAGGTTGAACGGGGCAAGATTCGTGAATTAGCCCTCGCCATTGGCGACGATAATCCGGTATACCAGAGCCGTGAAGCTGCCCAGGCGGCGGGGTATGATGATGTGCCACTTTTCCCAACAGCTCCTACGATGTTCACATTTTGGGGCAACACAAAAATGGTGGGCCAGCTCGCTAACCTTGGTGTGAATGTAATGGGTATTCTGCACGGCGAGGAGGAGTACGAATACCTTGCTCCGATCAAGCCAGGCGATATCCTGACAGGTGTTATGACGCTGCTTGACGGGAAAACGCGTCAGGGTCAGGGTAGCTCCTCCATGGATATTTTGACGGTTGAGATACGCTACACCAACCAGCATGGTCAACCCGTGTTGAATGCGCGTGAAATGATTGTCGCGCGTGATTAGATTGTTCCTGCCATCAAAGGGGAGTGCAAATGATGACGAATGCTCAAACGCCGGCGAAGTTATATTACGAGGATGTGCAGGTTGGCGATAGTATACCCAAGCTTGTGAAACCGGCTCTTACGCATGTTCAGCTCGTGCGGTACGCGGGCGCATCGGGAGACTTCAACCCGTTGCACACCGATCCAAAGTTTGGCGAAATGGTGGGAACCGGCGGCATTATTGCTCACGGCATGTTGATCATGGGCTTTGTGGGGCAGTTGTTAAGCAATTATGTAGGACCTACGGCCCTGCGCAAATTTGGTGCGCGCTTCAGGGGTATGACGCGCCTCGATGACGTAATAACCTGCACAGGCACCATCACGGAAAAATACGAGGCCGATGGCGAGGGACGTATAGCTGGAAAAGTGCAGGCCGCCGATCAAAATGGCGATGTAAAGGTCAGCGGGACATTTGTGGCGGCGTTACCACGGCGCAGTTGAACTATGCAGGTGCTTTCTATAACCTGATTTTAAGAAGGTTGCGTATGGTGCTACGAGAAGATCAACTACGATCACTGCAAACCCTGTTGCCCAGGGGACAGGTATTTACCGACCGGGCTTCGCTCATCAGTTACGAGGTTGATGCAGGCATGGACCGGGGAGTACCTGAGGGTGTCGTATTTCCACGTTCGGCCGAAGAGGTTGCACGCATCGTGCGCTGGGCTGCTGAGCATGCAATTCCTCTGATTGCGCGCGGTGCGGGTACGGGACTTTCGGGTGGCGCTGTTGCCGAGCGAGGTGGTATCATTGTCGAATTCTCGCACATGCAGCGTATTCTCGACATCGATGTGCATGGGCGCAGCGCTGTTGTCGAGCCAGCCGTAATTAACCTGGCGCTGGACGAACAGGTCAAGACGAAGGGGCTGTATTTCCCGCCCGACCCGGCCAGCCAGCGCGCTTCAACCATTGGCGGCAACGTGGCGGAGAATTCGGGCGGCCCGCACTGCTTCAAGTATGGCGTCACCTCCAATTATGTGATCGGACTGGATGTCGTGCTGGCTGACGGTCGCCGCGTGCGCGTTGGAGGGCACGCCCTGGATTACCCTGAGTACGATCTCTGCGGGCTGCTCACCGGCAGCGAGGGAATGCTGGCCCTCATCACCGCTATTACCGTACGCTTGGTACGCAATCCGCCGGCCGTCAAGACGCTGCTCGCCGTGTTTGACTCGGTCGAGCAGGCAGGAAAAGGCGTCTCAGCCATCATCGCGGCCGGCCTGGTGCCAGCGACCATGGAGATGATGGACCAGAAGATCATCCAGATTGTCGAACCATTCGCGCATGCCGGTCTACCAACCGAAGCACAGGCCATCTTGATTATCGACGTAGATGGCTATCCTACCAGCCTGGATCGACAGGTAGAAGACGTGACCCAACTCCTCCAGACACATGGAGCACGTGACCTGCGCATCTCTAGCAGCGCCGAAGAGCGCAACCAGATCTGGTTTGCTCGCAAGAGCGCGGCCGGGGCAATCGCCCGCCTGGCGCCAGCCTATTATACTGTGGATATTACCGTCCCGCGCAGCCGCCTGACAGAGGCCTTGTTTGAAGTAAACCAGGTTTGCGATAGGTATGGGCTGCGCGTGGGCTATGTGTTTCACGCGGGTGACGGCAATCTCCATCCACTGATCCTGATCCCGGACCCCGAGGACAGAGACCTGCTGGAGCGCGTACACAGCGCCGGGCGTGAGGTGGTCGAAATTGCAGTCAGCAAGGGAGGAAGCCTCAGCGGCGAGCATGGTGTCGGCATCGAGAAGAGGCAGTATATGTCGTTGATGTTCAATGACGCTGAACTGGCGGCGATGTGGGATGTGAAAGAGATCTTCGATCCCGACAATGTGCTCAACCCGGGGAAGGTCTTTCCTTTGCCGGCAGAGAGCGCTCTATCACCCTCACCCGTTGAAGACAGCCGTAGGGGTGGGAGAGGTGAGGAGGAGGGAAGGGACCTTTGGGTCGCCCAGTCCGTCCCTCCAAACGAAGTCGCCCAATCCATTGCCCCGAACGAGGGCGACGCAAGCGTCCCCACCCCTCTCAACACCTCCCCCGCCCCTACGGAACGAGAGCAATCCTCGGGGGGTATCCCGTCACATACAGAACGAGAGCAATCCTCGGGGGGTATCCCGTCACATACAGAACGAGAGCAGTCCTCGGGAGGTATCCCGTCACATATGGGACAAGGGCAGGCCCTGGCGGGTGTATTGTCACCTGCGACAGCAGGGGATGCTGCGAGGGTGCTTCTAGCCGCGACGAGGGCTAAACGGCAGGTGTGCATACGCGGCTGTCCAGAAACCCTGGAGGAACAGCGCGACACTTTTGTGTTGAGTACAGCCCAATTAAGGGGAGTGAAAACCTATGCCGCCGACGATTTATACATAACGGTTGGCGCGGGTACGATGCTGAATGAAATCCAGACCTTCCTGGCACCTGATCAAAAACAGGTTCCACTGGCTACTCCATGGCCCGAGGCGACCGTTGGTGGGCTTATTGCTGCGAATGTGAACGCACCGTTACGTATGCGCTATGGTGCGGTACGAGACCTGGTGCTCTGCGCGACGGTCGCGCTGGCCAATGGGCGAGTAATCCGCGCGGGACGGCCCGTCATTAAAAATGTGGCGGGATTTGACCTGGTCAAAGCCGTAGTTGGCTCGCACGGTACCCTGGGACTGATTACAGATGTGACACTCAAGCTGGTGGTACAGCCGCGTACACAACGCACGCTGCTCATTCCAGTTGAGGATTACCGGTATGGACTGCTCTGGGCAGAGAAGCTCCTGCCCATGGCGCTCGTTGCTTCGGCGATTATGCTGTGCAAGGATTGCGTCATACCGCAAGGGGTGCGGACCTCTGCGAGCACTTTTATGCTGGTCTATACCGCTGAAGGTGTCACGGAAGATGTAGAGGCCGAACTCGACCAGGTACGCCAGGTATTGCGCACAGAGGGAGGTCCCGAACCGCTTGAGATCGAAGGACTCTCTGGAACAGATCTATGGGCCGCGAGCTTGGCTGGCTCAAGAGGAACATTGCTGGTGAGAGCGGGGGTAGCCGCGAGAGACGTTGCGGCATACGTCAATGACCAGGCTGCTGTGCTGAGCGAGGGAGCCTTCCTGGCGGATATGAGCAGCGGCCTCGTGTATGCGGTCGCTTCACATATAGATGCTGCGGTAGAGGCTGGTTCCTGGCTGGAGAAGCTACGCCGGCCAGCGGTCGCGCTGGATGGGTACGCGGTGGTGATGGATATGCCTGTGGATTGGCAAAGTAAGATAGATCGGTGGGGCTATCGGCCACAGGTGATTGATTTGATGCGCAGGTTGAAGGGACGGTGGGATCCGGAGGGAGTTTTGAATTATGGGGAGTTTATTGTTTGAGCGATGTAGCAACTACAACTATATACAGCCCAACGTGCCAGAAGGAATGTGACCTGATCAGTTTTTCTAGCTATGCGGCTGCATACGAACGAACATCAACTTGTACGCCTATCCGTGCAGCTTCTTCAACAATATGGAGTAAGTGTCTTGTTGTTGTGGCATCTAGATAAGCTTCGCCGCATGTTTCACAGACCTCAGCAGGAACATGCTTAAAGACGACAGTTGTCGTATCATGTTCCAGTGTCATAGTAGTTGTTCCTGGCTGGGTTTCTCCCTGTTTGCAAATGACACATTTCATGGCTTTCTCCTCTTAAAATCTGCCTCCCATTTGTTTGGGTCGGGCACATACACAGTAATAACAATCTTCCTTTGGTTTGCTCTATCAGTTGCAACAACAATATGGAGGGGTCGAGTGTCACGCCAGCCAAGCAATAACTCGCTAGGATAAGGAGTATCATGCGAGTATACCTCTATAGTCTCCCCGGTAAGAAGAACATGCTCAATATCTTCTTCACGAATTCCTCTCTGGGCCATACGCTCAACTGCATGACGTTGATAGATAATCTGGTACGCACTCACAAGCTTCTCCACTCTTAGGACTTACTAATAGTCTAACATAGACAAATAGAAACGAGCAACAAGATCACTCAAGGAGACATGTAGTAACATCCTGTGCTCGCTACCTGATATGTCTGTTCCTAATAACTACAAACGTTTCATCATCTCTTCGAACCACGCCTCTCCAAACTTCACCGCGCCATATATCAGCAGATTGGGTTCGCCGGTGGCTGAAATGTTGCCGTGGTTGGTCAGGATAAAGTCTCGCAAGCTCTCTTCGGTGATATGGAGTGAGAGCAGTTGCTTGATTTCATTCTCTTCGGGTATGCGCTGGCGCACCTCGTACAGGGGAATGTTGAGGTGAGTCAGGAAGCAGAGTTCGGCATGCGGGGTTGCCAGGTCGTAGACGACACCGAGACAGTATTGCTCCGCAATATCGGCGGCCTGGACGCCTGTCTCTTCGCGTATTTCGCGGCGTATGGCTGCAAAGGGGTCCGGGTTTGTTTCACTTGTTTCACTTGTTTCATTTGTTTCACTTGTTATGGATGTATCAAGGTCGCGTTCAAAGAAGCCGCCGATGACGTGGTAGCGCCCGGCATAGACGTCTACGCCCTGCCGTTTGTCGAGGAGGATGTGGCCGTCAGTTGTTTCGATGACGGAGCAGACCGCCAGCGCGTTGCTCAGTTGCTGGCGGTCGCGTCCTCGTGCGAATTGGGGTTCTCGCGTTGTTACGTATTCTTTGTAGCTGGTGTCGCCAAAGATGAGGTGTAGGATCCCTTCACCCCAGGGCGACCGCAAAGGATCGCCCCCACTATACGCCAGTCGATGCTCGCCGTTGTGAAATGTAGGGGTAGGGCTTGCCCCTACCCTGTCGCCTCCATCCGGGGGCGACCCAAGGGTCCCCTCTCCACACCGCTCCTCTCCCGCCCCTACGGGTGTGATGTTTCCCTGTTGGCCAGCGTGCAGCGTTTCTGCATGGACGAGGCGAAATAATTTTGAGTCGTAGAGGGGGATGTTTTTTTCTTGCGCGATGGCCAGTTTTTGCTGCCAGAGGGTATCCATCCAATGCTGGATCGCTGGTGTTGTGGGCATTCTTAAGGAGGGGTCATAGGTTATAGCGAGCTTGTCGGGGCGGTAGAGGCCGTGAGCCAGTATTTCGAACTCTATCATGGGTTATTCCCACTCGATGGTGGCAGGTGGTTTGGAGGTGATGTCGTAGACGACGCGGTTGACCCCTGGCACTTCGTTGACGATGCGGTTGGAGATGCGACCCAGGGTGTCCGGTGAGATGCGCGCCCAGTCTGCCGTCATAAAGTCGCCGGTGGTAACGGCGCGTACGGCAACGACATTGCCATAGGTACGATAATCCCCCATGACGCCGACGCTCTGCAGTGGTGTCAAGACGGCGAAGGCCTGTCCCAGTTCGCGGTAGATGCCGGCGCGGCGAATCTCCTCGATGACAATAGAGTCGGCGGCGCGCAAAGTTGCCAGGCGTTGCTCGTCAACTGCCCCGATGATGCGGATTGCCAGTCCGGGACCAGGGAAGGGATGGCGCCACACCCATTCTTCCGGCAGGCCGAGAGCCGATCCTATCTCGCGTACCTCGTCTTTGAAGAGCATGCGCAGCGGTTCAACCAGCTTAAGGGACATGTCTTCGGGCAGGCCACCCACGTTGTGGTGTGTCTTGATGCGCGTGGCTGTAGACGCGGTATCCTGGCTGGTGCTCTCGATCACGTCGGGGTAGAGGGTGCCCTGTGCCAGGAAGGTGATAGGTCCGCCCTGTTCTTCCAGGTGGCCAGCCTCTTCCTCAAAGACGCGGATGAACTCTTCACCGATGATCCTGCGTTTCTGCTCGGGGTCGATGACATTGGCCAGCCGGGCCAGGAAACGCTCACGCGCATCGACCACGACAAGCGGGATATGCAGGTGAACACTGAAGGTATCGACGACCTGATCTCGCTCGCCTGCGCGCAGGCAGCCTGTATCGACGAAGACACAGGTCAGCTGGTTGCCAACGGCCTCGTGCACCAGCAGGGCAGCAACGGCCGAATCTACACCACCAGATAGCCCACATATGACCCGTTCCGCGCCAACTTGTTGGCGTATTTGCGCAGTCGCTTCTTCGATGACAGAACTGGCGGTCCAACCGGGTTCGCAGCCGCAAATACGATAGAGGAAGTTGCGCATGATCTGCTTACCCTGTGGTGTATGGGTTACTTCGGGATGGAATTGTAATCCCACCAGGCCCTGTGGGCTGGCGATAGCTGCAACGGGCGCGCTCTCCGTACTTGCCAGCACGACAAAGCCATCAGGCAGAGCGTCTACACTATCTCCATGGCTCATCCATACAGGCAGGCGCAGGGGAGCCGCAGAAAATGGCTGCCCTGGCGGGTCGGTCTGGGTGGGAGAGATATCGATGCCTTCAAAGATGCGGAAGGTTTGCCTGTTGTTTGCGGCCCCGGTCAGCACTTCGACGGTGGCCGGGCCGTACTCCCGCTGCCCACTAGAATGTGCGACATGACCGCCAAGTTGCTGCGCCAGCAAATGCATACCGTAGCAGATGCCCAACACAGGCAGGCCACTTTGCAGAATAGCCGGGTCGCAGAGGGGAGCTTGCTCGTCGTAGACACTTGATGGGCCGCCTGAAAGGATAAAGCCCTTGATGTCAAGATGAGGATCCTGCCTTAGTTGGGCTAACGTAGTATGCGCCGGCACAAGCTCGCTATACACGTGGCATTCACGCACGCGGCGGGTGATCAGCCGGCTGTATTGAGAGCCAAAATCGAGAACGATGATCGCCTGCCGGCGTTCAGTGGATTGCTTAGCATGTTCCTTAGCCACGTGGCCCACCCGCTACATAAATAATCTGGCCGCTGACAAAACCGGCCTCATCCGAACAGAGGAAACAGATAACGTTGGCCACATCGCGCGGTTGTCCAACGCGACGTACTGGAATGAGCTTTGAAGCCTCGGCGATGCGCTGGTCGGGATCAATGCCCTGGCGGCGTGCAGTGGCACGGGTCATCTCCGTATCGATAAAACCTGGAGCGACAGCGTTCACTGTGATACCGAATTGACCAAGCTCAATGGCCAGTGTGCGCGTCAAGCCTTGCAATCCAGCTTTGGCCGCGGAGTAATTCGCCTGACCGCGATTGCCAAGGGCAGAGGTCGAGGAGAGCGAGACAATGCGCCCATACTTCTGCTCCACCATGTATTTCTGCGCGGCACGGCTGCAGAGAAACGCGCCCTTAAGATGTACGTCGATGACGGTTTCCCATTCATCCTCGGACATCTTAAAGAGCAAGTTGTCATGTACGACGCCAGCGTTGTTGACGAGTATGTCCAGGCGCCCAAAGCGGTTCGCCGTCTGTGCCATGGCATCCTGTACCATGGCGCTATCTGTCACGTTACAGGGCAGTACGAGACTTTCAGAGCCAAGGCGGTCTATTTCCGCCGATACTTGCTGGCAGCCTTTCGTATCTATGTCGGCAAGCGCAACACGAGCGCCTTCTTCCGCCATGCGCAGAGCCGTCGCGGCTCCAATGCCTCTACCCGCGCCAGTGACAAAGGCGACCTGCCCCTCTAGTCGTCCCATGCGTCTCATCGCTCCTATTCTTCAAGTGGCTTTGCATTATTGTAGCCTCACAATAATATCATGAGTATATCACATGGGCTTCACGTGAGATTCACCTGGCGCCTTTATTACTGGTCATTGGTTAGCGTGCCGCCTCCAAACAGGTCACGCCATGCGAGCCCACCTGTGCGCTGTGTCGTACGCCCGCGGGGAGGACCATGCAATCGCCTGGAGCGAGATCGATCACTCCCCTATTTCCCGTGGTATCAACCTGGTCGGGCAGCACAAAGCGGATGGAGCCGCGTACACAGTAGAGCACCTTTTCATAATTATGGCTATGTACAGCATAACTTTCGCCGGGTCCGTTCGACCAGCTGTAGGGCTTCAGTCCATCAAGCTGCATGCGCCTGTATAAATCCTGTTCCTGTGGTGTTTCTCTCTCTTGCCAGCGAAGAACTTGCATCTCTTTTTACTCCTTATCAGGGCTTTCTAAATTCAAGCAGAGTTTTTTACCAGTATAGACCCTTATTGTAAACAAGAGATGATTCGTCGTCAAAGGGAATGTTAACAAAGGGTGTATGAAAAAGGTGTAGGTAAATGAGCGTCAGGAAGGTGGAGGGCCGATCAATCGGCTATGGGCGCGGTGAACCGGCCCCTACTGTAGGGATTGTCTACAAACAATTCATACCCCGTTAACAATTGTAAATGGTAGAGATTAGCGGATGAAGCTCTTGCCGTCGCAGACAACAGCGGGGTACAATGAAAATCTAACCAGAACCTCATAAAACAACATGTCGTAAGCTCGAAAGGAGATTTGCCGCCGATGAGCACGACACAGATTGCTGCCGCCCTTTTCCAGTTGCAGCAACTCGACCTCGAACTAGAACGCCTGGTGGCAGAACTGCAATCCGTGGTGAATTCCCTCAAGGGGAGCTCCAAATTACAGAAGCTGCGTGCGGAACACAACATAGCCCAACAACAACTGCACGCTGGTTTGCAAGCTCAGAAAGAGGCGGAG
>CATPCK010000178.1 GCA_955652655.1 uncultured Ktedonobacteraceae bacterium
GGATCATATGAGGATCGCCTGCTACGGCAATCGTCTTCGTCACTTTCGCCTGTTGCACGTCAATCACATTGACACCAGAGGGCGTCCCAGCGACATACGCCAGATTGGGCGCTCCACCGTCGGCAGACGCTCTTGGAAAGGCAGGTATACAGAAGAGGATGAGCACAAGCTGGAGTGCGAGAAACCAATGGTATCTCTCTAAAATCCTTCTCATTGTTGATATACCTCTCGCAAAATGCATGGTGCAGACGGATATTACTGTATTCCAAAAAGCCGAGTGTTGTCTACTTAAACGTTTGGTATCACGAACCACCGGATGTAATCCGGGGGGCTTGCGAGCCGAAATCTCCGGATGTAGATTTGCAAGCCTCGTAATTGGGCATCGCGGAGCAGCTGGAGATAAACATCTGGGATGAATCGCGTAGGAGTCAGAAGAAAGCGAGCATAATGAGCACCAGGCGTCATCTCGTGCTTATTTGCTCGCTGTAATTGTGAAGGGTGAAAGCGGTAATCCGGACGTAAAACGACCTACCGCTTACACCCTTCACAATTAGGGATACCTCATATCGTAGGTGGGATAGCGATTGTTTGCTTTTCCTGCATGGCCAGGGCCTCTTGCGCTTTCGCCAATATGCGCACGACCTCCAGCCCAACGCCACCATGAGCGCGAGGTTGCGACCCGGTGCGAATAGCGCCGGCGAAATCTTCACACTCCAGGTTCAGCGGCTCAATCCATTCAATATAAGGAATGGTAATCTCACCATTGCGGTAGGAGACTACCGGGTCTGCATGCACATCGGCACCTTTGTTGTAAATCTTGATCATTTCAGCCGGATTAGTGTCATCATAGACCACCATCCTCGCATCACCGATCACCGTTACCCGGCGAATCTTACATGGGTGAAGCCAGCTCACGTGAATGTGGGCGCTAATGCCGTCTGCAAAACCCAAATCGATATGGGCGATATCGTGGATATGCGCCTGAAGGTGGGTATGCGCCTGAACTTTGACCTGTTCCGGCTTTTTGCCGAGTATATAGAGCAAAATCGATATATCATGCGGCGCAAGGTCCCAGATTACATTGATATCGCTGCGAAACAGGCCTAAATTAACCCGTTCTGCCTCAATACAGTAGATTTTCCCCAGTTCCCCGTTTTGTACCAGTTTGCGTAACTCATTGACGGCAGGATTGTATTCATATGTATGGCCAACCATCAATATGCGCCCTTGCTCTTGTGCTAAAGTGACAAGCTCCTCCGCTTCTGCAATGTTAGCGGTGAGAGGTTTCTCAACAAGTACATGCTTGCCAGACAACAAAGCCTCTTTTGCCAAGCGATAGTGTGTGCGGACAGGAGTCGCGATGACAACACCATCGACATCTGAACGAAATACCTCTTCAGCGCGCGTCGTAGCCTTCATCCATGGGTGGTTTATCCTCAACGGGGCCAGGCGATATTCATCCAAGTCCGCAACCATTGTTACCGCACCTTGTGCTAAAGCATCGAGATTGCGTGCGATCTTTGGGCCCCAATATCCCCAGCCGACGACTCCAAAGCGTAACTCGTTCATTCTCATGAGCTCTCTCACCCCTATCACTTATGACGTTTCCACGTGTAGATAGCCATTTAAACGATTTGAATAAATCGTTCATTACTCTATCACATGTATGATACCATCCATATGTGCTTAACGAATGGTAATACAAGATGAATTCAGGTTGCGCTCATGCGCATAAGTGGAGAAGATTTCACCTGTAGCAATGATGCCTCTCCCTTGATCATTCGCAGTATACGGCTGCTCCTGTGCCTTCTCGTTCACACTGCCTCTACATTTTTACCATTTTTACATAGGTATCAGAACCATTTCTCTACCTGCATCGGCTATGCTTGTTGACAGCCAGACTGTGTGAAGATACTACTTGGAAGCGAGCGGAAGGTGCCATGGCTATTCAGTCAGCGCCTTTACAGACTATCACCATTAAATGTGGTTATCTAACCCGATGCGCAACTTTTCGGATGAAGCGAGGAGCTGAGCCAATTGAAGCGGCTCGTGCTCTTCCTGGATGGTGAAAGGGAGACGACCATAAAACTGCTGGGTGTTGACCATGATCGCGATGTGGTTGAAATGCTCACCGGGTGGTTACAAACGCGTGGGTATGAAGTCCGTCGTGCCTCTAGCGGAAAACAGGCGCTGGGTGCATGGCAGGAGCACCCAGCGGATCTGATCATGCTTGATACCTTGGTGCAAAATGTGGCTGCTCTGACTATGTGTCGCGAGATGCGAAGCGACCATGACGCGCTGGTGATCGTGGTGACCGAGGGAAACGACGTCCACGATGAGGTCGGTTGCTTGGAGTCCGGAGCGGATGACTCCCTGCGCCAGCCGTTCTTTCCGGCTCAGCTTGTAGCGCGCATGCGTGCGGTGAGCCCAAGAGGCCGTTCCACGCTTGAACAGCCACCTTCTTCTCTTATCACCATCGGCCCGATCCCCGTTGACGCGCTCCACCATGAAATGAGGGTCTCTGGGAAAACGGTGCGCCTGACCCCTGGTGAGAGCAACAGGCTGCATGTGCTTGCCGTCAAGACGAATGCCGTCTGTACGTCGGAGCACCTCGTTTCACGCGTCTGGGGCGGGAACACCGCTGGAGAAAGCCGGTTGATCACAGCCCCTCTGCGTCACCTCCGTCGGAAAGTGGAACGGGATCCAGGCAACCCCCCGCTTCCTCCTCCCCGTTGCAGGAGGGGGCTACACGTGGGACGATCGGCAAACGGATACGCGGGCGTCCCAAGAGAGGGCGAGATAGGAGGCAGACGATGGATGCCATCATCGGAAGGTACAAAGTACGCATGGAGGAGACCGGGCTCGTCCTGCGCCACCCGACGGGCTTGAACTTTGATTTAGAGCCAAACGAGGTGTTAGGACTGTGGAAATTCATCGACTTTTACCGCCAGCCATTGAC
>CATPCK010000179.1 GCA_955652655.1 uncultured Ktedonobacteraceae bacterium
AGAAACTCATTGATCTGGGAAAATTTATCCTGCATAGAGGGAAGAACTTTTCCCTGTTTGTCCATAATACCAATGGCCTGCAAGAACGCATCGGCTTTATTCGCAGCCAGAGGCACATGCTTACTTGCATCGTGTGTGAGATCAAGTGTTTTATCACCCTGTGTAGCCCTGCTGCGAGAGAAGATAGCCTTTCCCTCTCTGGTTACCTGCACATGGATATCTTCCAGTGTGGATTGTACCGTTATGCTGCTGAATGGCAGTGTCAATACCTCATCCAATTTTTCTAGCGCCTCTCTACCCTGATAGTTCTTTGTAATATCTTGCTTCGCATCAAAGTAAGAGAATTGCAGGTGCCTTGCCTGTTTGATCAGCACCGGTCGCACAACCACTCTGCGCCACTGTATCTCTTGCCCACGAAGTTGGCCCTTGAGCGTCATACGCACAAAGGCCTCTTCGTTCAGTACCTGTCTTTTAATAAGCTCTTTGTAATTGCTACTCATCCGCGAGGGTACCTCAGCATAAAGCGCCAGGTGTGATCTCAACCACTGGTTTCTTTAGAACTTCGTAGTTGAGATCAGACAGAAACACTACTTCTCCATTTGCATAGCAAGCTCTGCGAGTGTGCGCACGGCCATCCCTGTCGCCCCCTTCTCCTGGTATGGCTTCTTGCTATCCACGTAGCTTGTACCCGCGATATCCAGGTGCGCCCACTTCGCATCACCTACGAAATGTTCCAGGATTTTTGCCGCCGTCACCGATCCGGCCGCCCGCCCGCCTGTCTGTTTGATATCTGCTATATCGCTCTTGACCTGTTCTCCATACTCAGCGTCCATCGGCATAGGCCAGAACTTCTCGCCTGTAACCTTCCCCGCGGCAATGATCTCGTCGCTGAGCTTAGTATCATTTGAGAACAGTCCTGCCGAAGTGTTACCCAGCGCAACGACAACAGCCCCGGTCAGCGTTGCCACGTCAATAATCGGTGACAGACCTTCTTTGGACGCGTAAGACAGTGCGTCGGCCAGTACAAGGCGTCCCTCTGCGTCCGTATTGACGATCTCGATCGTTTTGCCGTTCATGATGCGCAGGATATCTCCAGGACGATAGGCAGTTCCACTGGGCATATTCTCCGTAGTCGATACCAGCGCGGTCACATTGACCGCCGGTTTCAAAGAGGCTATAGCTTGCATTGCCCCAATTACCGCGGCTGCCCCTGCCATATCGCCTTTCATCTCGTCCATACGCTCTGCCGGCTTGAGTGAGATACCGCCTGTATCAAACGTGATACCCTTCCCGACAAGAGCCATCCCCTTATCTGAGCTCTTCGATGCACTCTGGTAACGCAATATAATGAATTTAGGTGGCTCGGCGCTGCCCTGTGAGACACCAAGTAATCCCCCCATGCCCAGTTCTTGCATCTGAGTGCGCTCCAGTATCTCACACTCTAGCCCGAACTGCTCTGCCATCGCGCTAGCACGGTTTGCCAGCTCGGTGGGCGTTAACACGTTCGGTGGCTCATTTACCAGGTCGCGTGCAAAGTTCGTAGCCTCCGCCAGGACACTTCCCTTGTGCATAGCCTGCTCTAATGAAGTGGTAGATGCCTTAGCAGGAACAAGCCAAATCTTTGTAATACCACGTCCATTATCATCGGAGTGGAGGTATTTCTTGAACGTATATGTTCCCAGTAAAGCACCCTCCACTTGAGCCTGGGCTGCTAGCTCTTCCTCAACAGGCATGCCATCCAGAAATAGCGCCAGGACGACCTGGTGTGCTCCTGTTTGTTGCAAGTGGCGTGTAGCGATTGCGCTGGCTCTACGCAGAGTCTGTGCATTCAATGCATCCTGAGGGCCTAGCCCAACCACTATGACTCGCTTTGCTGTAAGCTTTCCCATCGTGTAGATCGTCGTCATCTCGCCAAGGCTGCCCTGGAACTCTCCGCCGGAACAAATCCCGGTGAGTAAGCCACCTAAAACAGCATCTACCTCCTTCGCCGCTTGAGAAAGTAT
Source organism: uncultured Ktedonobacteraceae bacterium (assembly GCA_955652655.1). GTDB lineage: Bacteria > Chloroflexota > Ktedonobacteria > Ktedonobacterales > Ktedonobacteraceae > UBA11361. The sequence continues at coordinate 2,004 of CATPCK010000179.1, forward strand.
AACGCCATTCGTACTTTGTTCCGTTTTTGAGCGAATTGCACCCACAACAAGTGCATCGCAGGCTAGCTCTTTTAATGCTTTACCTGTTACTTGAACATCCATGCTTTGACTCCCAATATTCTCGCTATATACTACTAATCTAAAATACATTGACCGACCAAAGAAAGTATGGTCGGTCAATGCGATCGCCTACGCTAATGGTTATCATAGCAAATTCTATAAGAAATAGCTATCTCTACGGTTAGAGTCCTGTAGAGATATCAACTGCACCGGTCAATTTCCTAGCGCTGGGGATAACAAACGATCTACCACCTCTAGCAACTGTCGCGGTTTGAATGGCTTGGTCAGGTATTCATTACAGCCAATCTGTAATGCTGCCTCATTCTCATCGTGCAGCGCATAAGCTGTGACCGCGACAATGGGGACGCTTGCTAGTGCTGGACGCGCCCGGATCAATTGTGTCGTACGATAGCCATCCAGAACGGGCATCGAGAGATCAGTAAGGATAAGATCGACTCTTTCCCGGTCAAGTATCTCCAATGCCTCTCGCCCATTGGAGGCGCTGAGGCAGTAATATCCACGGGTAGATAAAACCCTTTCAATCAAAATACGATTAGAGACCTCGTTCTCAATAACCAGTATTGTCGGTTGGCCCCTGCCTGGTAAATGCGCATTCATCTTCAAATACTCTTTTCAATCTAATAATGCGTGGGTTCGCGTGCTAAGAGGAGACGACGGGCAAGGTAAATGAAAATGTAGATCCCTGTCCCAATATGCTCTCTACAGCAACCTCACCGCCTTGTAATTCTATCAACTTTCTCGCAATAGTCAGGCCAAGTCCTGTGCCACCAAAGCGGCGCGTCGTACTGCCATCAGCCTGTCGAAACGCTTCAAAAATATAACCCAGAGCCACAGGCGAAATACCAATACCAGTGTCATGCACAGAAACGTGAATTAAATCATAACCTTCCAAAAGGATACAGCGAACGGTTACTCCACCTGTTTCTGTGAACTTCAGGGCGTTCGACACTAAATTGAGAACAATCTGGCGCATGCGATGGCTGTCCGCCAGCACCATCAGATGTGGATCCGCCATCTCAAGCGACAGGTTGAGTCCTTTGCTATTCGCCAGTGGTTTGAGCTGATTCAGCACTTCTATCAAACATGGTTCCAGGCACAATGGTTCAACCTTGACCTCGAGCCGATCTGCCTCAATTTTTGAGAGATCAAGCATATCATCGACCAGGCGGGTGAGGTCCTCTGCACGCCTCACCATAAACTGGATATGTTCTTCCTGTTCACTTGTGAGTTCTCCATCCAGGAATCCCTCTAAAATTAATGCGCCGTAACTGATAATACTATGTAACGGAGTACGTAATTCATGCGTAACTGTGGCCAGAAATTGTGATTTCAGGTGATTGACACGTTCAAGCGCCGCATTTTTATCCTTGACCTCCGCGAATAGCAGCGCATTTTGAATCGCGATTGCCGCCTGCACGGCCGCATTCTTCAGCAGGAAGGTATCCTCCCTTGTGACTTGATGTGGTTTATCGTCATAGAGAATAAATACGCCAATCGACTGCTCTTGCAAGAGCAGGGGCACCGCCATCACCGAGCGAAAACCGGCTTCGAGCGCCATATGTGCCCATGTCTCGCCCCGCTCCTGATAGATGCTTGCGATATCCTCGCCATAGACAATCTTTTGTTTCTGCATCGTAATGCGCGCCAGATTTTGATCCAGGTCATGTAGGGCAGGGCGCGGTATACGAGGCCGTCGCAAACCATACGGAATGGTTGCCTGGTTGGGTTTGGCTGCGTTAACAGCATTTCTCTTATCACTGTTTGTACCAAGTCGTGAGGCAGGTATAGCAGCCATTTTTGTCGTCACTGCCAGTGTGATGTCACCGTCGGGGTCTGCGTGTACCGTTACTTCTCCCCGTTGGCGGAATGGCTGCGTATAATTAGCGCTGGTGAGATTCTGGCTTGACGCTTGATCTGACCAGTGGGCAACCGCCCACGGCTCCAACATCTCGCGTCCGTACAGCAGCAAGGATACATTTTTCACTTGTGAAATAGTACCCAGGCGCGACACGATTTCGCCCAGCAGATGCTCCAGGTTAAGTGTAGAGATGAATGCATCACTCATGATCAGCAAATCTCTCATCTGTTTTGTCATTGCCAGGCTCTCGCTCTCTGTCCAGGAAAGCGACTCGGAGAGTAGATTAAATGAGCGAGCCAGCATATCTAACTCATCAGTTATCAGAGATTGCGCTTCTGTTCCTGCATTATGGGTACCTGCTACCAGAGACCTCACGCGCGCTTGAATGCTCCGAAGAGGACGGATAAAGAATACGAGCGTAATAATTGTGTAGGCTATGACCCCAAGCGCACACACAAAGATCCCGCTGGCTAGCAGGACCTGTACATAGCGCCCGGTATGAGCGTTCACAATGTAAAGTGGTTCAACATCTACTATTACCAGTGAGGGTGAAGATATTAATTGATTCGTTGTTTGGACGGTTTTTGCGAGAGCCAGAAAATGTTGTGGTCCATCTATCACATTGACTTTATCGGTGGTACAAAGATCATTCCCTGACAAGAACTGATCCAGGGAACTCTCCCTCATAGATGATCCAAGGATGTGTGTCCCCTGACATAAGACCACATTGAACCCCGTCTTTTGTACCATGCTAAGTGCGAAATCATCATCAATTGCTTGTGTTGCGGTCAGTGCACCAATCGGTGCGTTTGCTCGATTCAGAATGGGTACAGCAACGCGTAACGCCCAGACAGGTAAAGAACTGTATGAAACGGGAATCAATTGTAGAGTTGTGACAGTATGTCCATGCAATGCCTGCTCTAGTGAGGTTACTGTTGCGGCAGCAGTGTTATTTGTCGTAAGTTGTCTATCTTCCAGTTGGTCCACAATGTGGTGATTCTTATCAACCACATCAAGCGTAATCAGAAATACGTGATATTGTGTTGGCACATGGGCTAACACATTTCCCAGGCGTTGCGTCGATAGCGCTGACGAGGAAGGTGATAGCGAAGAGATCAGGTCGCTACTCCGTGCTACCTGATTTAAATCTTGTATCAGCGTGACAGATTCTGCCTGGTATGCCTTCTTAAGATATGAGAGGTGTAAAGTAGCATCACTTCTTGCTTCATGCTCGGAAAGATATTTCAGCAAGCCCCAGGACAAAGCTGAAAAAAATAGCATGCACAGCAAGAGCGTTAGTGCCGCAACAATTATAAGTTTTCCCCCCAATGACCGCACTTTGAATCTCATGCGAACCTTTCTCGCAATATAAAAGTAAGGGTAGGACGGGGTGCCAGCTCGTCCTACCCCTACCGCACGTATGCCAGAAGCAACGTGAGACTCTAAGAGGTGCGCGTGCAAACCCCATGGGGAAAAGGTTGCACGTAAATCCAGATGAACGCTGCAAGCCGCTCGTCGAGGTGGATCTGCTTGCTCACGTACATCCCGCCTTCCATCCTAGGCCTATGTATTATAACGTATAACTGGGCAAATTGATATCATTTTTAGGAGTAATTTTCTCAGCAACAACAAAATGTATAAAAAAGCAAGTTCGTTGAGATTTTTACTCTTTTTACGTAACTTTTCGCTTCATCCTCCCTGGCTTCTTATAGCCTGCGCTGCAGACCATTCATCGCACAAAATGCCCATATACACAAAATCTACGTATTGACCATTACTCCACACGTGCTTGCGTAATCTCCCCTCCTCTACAAACCCACATGCACGATATGAGCGGATTGCTCGTTCATTGCTTGCGTTGACTCTCAACCAAACTTTGTGCAGATTGCGTTGGCGGAATGCATAATCAAGTAGTACACGTACAGCGTCACGTCCGTAGCCATGCCCCCAATACGCCTTGTCACCGATGCCTATCCCCAACTCACAGGTATGTGCGATCTCGTCGAAGTGAAACAACCCGCACATGCCTATGTACTTCCCATCAGCCTCTATCGCGAAATTTGTGCCGTCACGTCCGCCCTTGCGTATTTGTTCATCAAACTCCGCTTCTAATCGCTCCAGCGCCTGCGGTTCTGGTGGGTCACCGCCACCCATGATCTCGATTTCTATATCGTTATTAAACGCCCACTGTCGTTGTAAATCCTCGCGTTTGACGGCACGCAAAAAAACCTTCTCGCCTCTAAGCATGGAATGAAACTCCTGTTTTTTGCTGGTAAGTAGATCTATGGAATACATCACTTGAAAAGGGAGCCTGAATGCGATAAATCAGGCATGTACTGTGGGCGCACTCAAGGAATTTCCGTCCAGAGAATCGGGCTATTGAAAGCTTGTTGATCTAGTTGCAGCACGGTGTTACGCTGCGTGTCCACCAGGTATACTCCTGTCTGCCCATCATTCAGCGCAATAACGAGCTGATGCGGTGAAGAAACAGACCAGCTAAAGAGAGAGGCAAGCCCACGTATCTTAAGAGGATGAAATTTCAGACTTCCTTGTACGTCAACGACAACGGACTGTTTACCTGTGTTATATACCAGTTGTTGGCCATCTGCTGACCACGCCGGTGTCGGGTCATTTGTTACTCCTACGGAAACGAGCATATCAGCAGCCGTGTTCACGTTCACTACATGAAGCGTTCCTACCCCGGATGAAATACTATCGAGATAGTCGACATACGTGCCATCAGGTGACCACTGAGCAAAATTGACCTGTTTCCCCCTCGTTAAGATAACGGGGATCGCTCCAGATGTCAGATCGATACTCACCAGGTTGGCTGCCCGGCCAAGGTACGAAGTCACAAACAACCAGCTCCCTGTATCATTGCGGCCAGTGCGGCTATAGATTGCCTGCACATAATCCCCTTGAGAAAGCTCTTGCGGGAATGCATTGCCGCCATTGCCCACATGGCGCACCCAGAGGCTGTGCACATGTCCAATAGATCCCACACTCCAGGTTATCGCTGGAGCGTTTACATCAGATGACCAGTCCAGGTTCAGCAGCGTATCACTGACTCTTCCCTGGACATTGACGTTATTAGTGATGTTCAACAGACCATGATTCTGGGTATTATAGTCAAGTATGCTCTCTATCCCATTATGGCTTACTGCAAATGCAATACGTATTCCATCGGGTGACCAGACAGGGTGAGAAACACTGCCCTTAATAGGAAGTGGTACCAACTGAATGCTTCCCGTCTCCGTCGAAAGAATGTAGAGGCTTGTTGTATTTGCACCTGTAGGATCAGCTACAAAAGCTAGCATACTGCCATCTTTTGACCATGTCATGCTATCTAAAATTGCTTCCCCTGTGCTGGTATCCCATAATAATGAAGGGGCTATGCCAGCCTTCAGGAGTGGTTGGGGAACAACAGTGTCACTTTGTCCATCACTGCGAAGCGTATGTACAAATGCCTGTTGCAGATCGATATAGGCCAGTTTGTCACCTGCCGAGCGTCCTGGTAGGGGTGGGCTGACCACCCAGCCATCTGCTACCGTAATACTCTCAGGCGTCAGCCGTTCAGCTTTTGAACTGCCATCAGCCGGCGTACTCCATAGTGAGCCATCTCGTAGGAAGACATAATAAATTCCTGCGGAGAGCGGCCCACCAGGAGCAGGTGCTGCAGGCGGTGTAAAAGTGGAACTGCTCACGGCTGGATGAGCGTTCTGCGCCCACAGTTTCCAACCAATCAAACTGCCTACTCCCAACGTTAGTAGGAGGCTAGCAACGATTGCAGTCTGCATGATACGTAATCCCCAATTTCCTCCGCGCCTTTGAGCCTGTGCCCTCGGCTGTGGCGACGTTGGTGTTTCTATCGAGGGTGTTGGGGATGTACTAGCGGATACACGGCGTCCTCCTGGCAGTGCCACTAACTGTGGGCGACCAGGCGTATCACGTTGTGCGTTTTTGTTGAGGATGAGATGATCCCTGTCAATACTTCTGTGTTTATAAGTATAAAAACCTGTGAGTTCAAAATAATCGGGGGAGGTGAAGATTTTTTCGCGTAAAGCCGGGCTGGGGCTGATGCGCGGCATCTGTGCTAGTAGAGTGTCAAAACGGCGAAAATCGGCAAGGGTAGTACTGCAGCGGACGCAATCTTGCAGGTGTGCTGCGATGCTGTGTTGTAGTTCTAATGCAGCCTCCGCTGTCTCCTCCACAGCGAGCGAGTCGTCAAGGTAAGCGCTAAGTAGCTCCTCGACCTGCTCGCAGTTCATTTTGTGCCTCCTTGTTCCAAGGACCGATAATGCTCTCTAAAAGATTGACGCGCACGAGATAAGTACATCTTGACACCGCTCTCTGCAATGTTCAGCGTCTTGGCGATCTCGCTGTAAGAGAACCCCTCCTGAGTATATAGCAACAGAGCTGCCCGGTATTGTTGCGGCATACGTCGTAGAGCCGCCCGTACAAGTTCTGTTGTGCCATATATTTCTTGGGGATCCGCGCTTTCAACATCTGCTGGTTCATGATCGAGGTCTTGCCAGGGCAACCATGCAATCAATTTTCTGCGGCGCAGCGCATCATACGCTGTATTTGTTGCAATACGATAGAGCCAGGCCGACAACTTCAAGCTAGCGTCCATTTTAGGTAACGCCCGGAACGCCTTCAAAAAGGTATCCTGGGTTAAATCGTCTGCCTGTTCGCGATCCCCTACCAGGTGATAAACATAATTATAGATTGGTGTCTTGTATTCGTCGTAAATCTGGTCAAAGGACCAAGTACTTTCCTTGGTTTCCACCCTGGCCATGCGCTACAATCCCTTCAATGGCTACAGCTATCATCTTGTCCGTTCCATGCAAGCGATAGTAGCTCATCTCCGAGACGTGCAGGCTTGACAACAACCATCCTGCCATGTCGGAAAGGCTTTCATCCTTCTGTGTAGTGGAACGGACAACCAACGCATTCAGTAACATAGCGAACACTCCGTTAACCTCAATTCGCCTGCTACGTTGAATACCATGGTAGCATATTTTTTCACCATCCCTGAATTGTCAGACCCTTTGATTAGTACTATTGGGCAAAAGCAAGGGAGCAAAGAAGCAAGTGTCCTTTGTAAAAGGCAAAGTCCCATCAGGTTGCCCCCTCACTCTCATGTATGGTACGATACACCGGAACCTGTTCGTTCACAGAACTCGACCTGCGGAAGCCCCCGTGATTTATCGGGGGGAGGAAGCCGGTCTTCCTTATTTGGGGCCCGGGTGGATGGGTATTCAAACACATGTTCGTTCAACTGTTTTTCCTTCTTGACATGCTGTTGAATAGTTGATAGAATAGGAAGCATGAAAACGGTGATAACAGCGAAG
>CATPCK010000180.1 GCA_955652655.1 uncultured Ktedonobacteraceae bacterium
CACAGGCAAAACGTGCATTGAAGCACTTCAGCAGGCTGGGGCAGACCCTGTCTCTCTTCTTCTTTGGACCCAGCCGTGCGCGAAAACAGTACAATGCAGACCCCTAAGACGGGCAGAAAGGGATAAGTCATGGATGTAGCATTATTGCAGCAAAGTTTCGCCGAGGTTGTGCCTCAACAGGAGGCGTTTGCCGAGGCTTTCTATCAACGGCTATTTACGCTCTATCCCCAAACCATCCCATTATTTGCCACAACCAACATGAAGCGCCAGCAGAGTTCGCTCATGGCAACGCTGGAACTGGTTGTCGCAGGTGTGGTTCGAGGAGATGACGTCGTCCCAAGCATTGAGCAACTTGGCCGGCGCCATGCCATGTATGGCGTAAAGGCAGAGCACTACCCGATGGTCGGACAGGCTCTCCTGGAGACCTTTGAACAATTTCTTCGAGATAAATGGACAGCACAAGTGGAAGCCACGTGGACCGAAGCGTATGCCATGATCACAGATTACATGAAACGGGCAGGGGAAAGGCACATCATAGCCATCAACACTCCAGAAGAAAACCGTAGGGTGTGACCAGGCAGGCCAAAGGAAGAAGCTCATAACGGACGTAGTCACACGCACCGGGTGCTTGATGCAAGGGGTGGCGATGCAGCATGGTCTCATCGTCGTTGTAGGGCGTTTGCGCATCCAGCGTTATCAAAGGCTACCCGAAAAGCCTTTTTCCAGGTGTACCGATGCGCACATCGGTACACCAATCTCTGCCAGGTTCACCTATGTAAACAAGCAGAGCGCTAACACATTTCATTTAGTAAAGAAAATTAAAAGAAAGTTGAGCATAGAAGGAGATCCTATGCGTAAATGGTCAATCATTCCCCGCCGAACCGAGCATGCACTGCGACTCACGACCATGCGTGCCGCATTCGCATCAACCTGGGCCAGACTCTACCGGCAAGTTTTCTGGTTGTCTGACGGACACCGGAACGTTGAGCGCATTTCCGTACTCCTTCACAAGCCATCTGACACGATCGAGGAGGTCACGTATGAACTGCTGGTCAGCGGCCATATCAAAGTGCAATCCGGTGAAAAAGAGCTAGGAATGGATCCCGCCGTTTTAAAGGAGAGCTTCAACCTGGTCGCCCCACACAAGGAGGCATTTGCACGGCATTTTTACTACCAGCTCTTTGCGAACTATCCTCAAACACGCCAGCTCTTTCCACCAACGGAGGAGGGCATGCGACGACAAGAATCGTCGCTGATCGCCACGTTGGCTGTGGTCGTGGCAGGTGTGGAGCGCGGCGAGAACCTGACACAAGTGATACGGAAATTAGGCGAGCGTCATCACCGATACGGCGCGCAAGCTGCGCATTACCCACTTGTTGGACAACTCCTTCTGCAAACATTCCAAGATTTTCTGGGTGATGCCTTCACGCCGCAGATGAAAGATGCGTGGAGCAAAGCCTATGAAATCATCAGTGCGGAGATGCTAAAAGGAGCAAGTCAGGGCCATGATGAGGGAAAAGTATCCGCATCTGCCTCAAGGGGGATGCCGAACGAGCCGGGTCCTGCTTGAGTGAGGAGAGTTGGTTGAAGAGATGTCGTGTGTTTTTCGGCCGTGCGGTGTATCCTCAAAGATCAGCAGCATATAGACATGGAGCAGCAAGAGATATCCTGTCTCTAGGCTGAGAGGACACCTTGTGAACACCAATGACTTTGCGAGCCTCTTGTGGATCCTAAACATGTCTCGACAAAGTGGGGTCGTTCATGTTGAGCTTCCAAAGGCAGAGGAGACTGAAATGGGGGAACCGTGGCAAGCACGCCTGTCCCTGGTTGAGGGACACGTTGTCGCATGTCATGTGCATAGCCAGGTCGATGGACGAAGGCTTCTCTCGGGTGACGAGGCCCTGCGTTGGTTAGCCCGCTGGGGGCAACGCGAACTCGCCTGGACGCTGAAGGTTTTCACACCACACCAGACCGTACCTCACCCCGCTCCGGCGGGCCTTTTACCGCCGGCGAGAAACGTTGCGCCTCCACAACGGGTTTCGCAACCGGCGGGCCTTATACTGCCAGCCAGACAGGTTACACCTCCACAACGGATCGAGCAAGCAGAACAAGGTGTGGACAGTTCCTGGCCTCGGAAACACAGGCAGATCTTCGCCTTAGTAGACGGAAAGAGAAGCGTCGGGCACATTGCGGCTATACTGAAGCAGTCCCCCGAGGTTGTTGAAGGGATCGTAAACGAACTGCAATCGCTGGGGGTCATCCGAAGATGAGGAGGGTTCACGCCACGAAAGGGAACGAAGCATGAAGTACCTTGACACGCTCAAACGGTGCCTGGTGTATGTCGGGGCAGCGTTTCCCGATAATACGCTTGAGATAACTGCATATACTGCTTATCGCCGTTAGGGGGAAGTAGTCAGACCGAGTTAAGAAAGGAGCCATGGGCTATGTCACCATCCGATCATGCATTCCAGAGCGGAAACATCCCGGCAATTGATACCGATGTGGTAACCGGACTCAACAAACTGGCGGAGTTCTACTTTAACCACGATGCATATGTCCAGGCAGAACGGCTCTACCAGCTGGTCCTGACCATGCGCGAGAAGGCCTTCGGACCAGAGCACGCCGATGTAGCTGACAGCCTCGCGAACCTGGCGGCGCTCTACGATGCTCAAGGCAACTATGCCCAGGCTGAGCCGCTCTATCAACGCACCCTGGCAATTTATGAGAAGGCCAAGGAACCAGAAAGCTTCCTTGTAGCAACCAGTCTCGATAATCTGGCAGACCTCTATCATGCTCAAGGCGAATACGCCCAGGCCGAACCGCTCTACCGACGCGCTCTGGCGATCTGGGAGGCGGTTCCGGAAGTGGGTTACCCCGACGCACTCATAGCCATGGAGAACTATGTCGACCTGCTGCGAAAAACGAAGCGTGAGCGCGAGGCAATCGAGCTAGAAATACGAGCCCACTTCATCCGGGTAACGTATGTCCAGGAACCCACACCGGAGAGCGAAAGGCCAAAGAACTGAGGCAGTCAGGTAATGAACAAAAACTACTTCAGTTGTGCTCGTTCTTCCTCGAGCAACTCGTTTGCCCACTCGAGTTCTAATTGCCACTGGTCGGCAATATGCCGCATGATTTTCACGAGCACGTTATTGCGGGAGGGACTTATGCCATGCGTCTGCAGGCGTAGTACTTCCTCTACTTTCGCTATCATGTAGAGCACGTGCGCCTGACAAAAATTGATATAGTGCTCAAGGAGGATCAGTCGCTCTGCCGGTTCTAGATGCTCCATCGCTTGCACCTTGTGTAAGAACAGTTTCTGATAATCTCCTACACTTGAGGTGATGTTCATCATCACCTCATGAAAACGTTCACGGCCCCCTTCCGTAATCTCATAACTGTGGAGGTGGCGTCCACCTGCTTGTTCGCCAGATGCATCATCAACGGTCACAATAGATCCCTCCTTCTCCAACCTGACTAATAGCGGATAGAGCCGCCCATGACTGAATTTGGTGTAGGGACCTGCGATATCGTTCATGATTTTGATGATGGAATAACCATGTGCTCTTCCAGATATCAAAAGCGAAAGGACAATTAACTCGTACATTTTCTAGCCTTTCAAGAATCCTCCCTAATTCGCCCGTTCTTCCTCTCAGGAGCCGAACCCTCCCTGATTCGCTCGTTCTTCTTCTTAAGCAGTTAATTTTCTTATTGTA
>CATPCK010000181.1 GCA_955652655.1 uncultured Ktedonobacteraceae bacterium
AGCATGCGTGGGCGAAGCTGGATACGCTCGAAAGCGCTGCGATTTGCCCGTAGTGTGACCTCGTCATCACTCCCGCCCTGGATAAAGTCCCAGGCAGCTGGTTCTATGTGAGCCTGCGCAAGAGCTTCGTAATCGCTGAGATTGATAGGTTTCATTACTTCTCCACCTTTGCTCCTATCTCATGAGGCCTGAAGTACTCTTGACCACCAAGGTATGGGCGCAGCGCAACTGGAATCTTCACGTTGCCATCGGCCTGCTGGTGTGTTTCCAGGAGAGGCAGCATGATGCGCGGCGAGGCGATAGCGGTATTGTTGAGTGTGTGCGCGAACCTGACCTTCCCATCCTCATCACGGTAGCGAATATTCGCCCGGCGGGCCTGCCAGTCGTGAAAGTACGAGCACGAATGTGTCTCACGATACCTGTTCTCGCTTGGCAGCCAACACTCAAGGTCATACATACCCACTTTACCGTCGCCCATATCACCTGTGCAGACATTCACGACGCGATAGGGCAATTCTAAGGCCTGTACCAGCTCTTCCGAATTTTGCAGCAGCGCTTCATGCCAGAGGACCGACTCTTCATGATCGGCCCGGCAAATGATATACTGCTCAACTTTGTTAAACTGATGGATGCGAAAGACGCCGCGTGTATCTTTGCCATACGTTCCAGCCTCGCGCCGGAAACAAGGACAGAATGCTACGTACCGCAGTGGCAGATCTTCGACCCTGAGAATTTCATCCTTGAACATGCCAGTGATCGACACTTCCGATGTGCCGACGAGGAAGGTATCATCGTTTTCAATGGCGTATACCTGGTCGCGTCCCTTAGGAAATTGTCCGTTACCGATGAAGCAGAATTCGCGCGCCATCGCCGGCACGATAAGCGGGGTAAACCCTTTCCTGGCTACGCGGTCAAAAGCGAAGTTCATCAATGCCAGCTCAAGCCGGGCCGCATCATTTTTGAGGATGTAGCTGCGCGCACCAGCGATCTTGACGCCGCGCTCGATATCAACCATATCCAGGTTTTGCATAATGGTATAGTGATCGCGCGGCTCAAAGTCGAATGTGGGTAGCTTGCCCCAGTACTTGACCGGCACGTTGTCATTTTCATCTTTGCCAATGGGAGCGCTCGGATCGGGAATGTTGGGCACAAGGTAGAGCAACTGTTGCCGCTCCTCCAAAAGCGCATTCAGCAGAGGCTCCATGCTTTTGATCTGTTCCGCCAGTTGCTTGCCTTCAGCAATGAGCTTCTCGCGCAGTTCCTTGTCTTTGCCAACCTTCGGGATCTGTTTCGATATCTGGTTCTGTTGAGCACGAGCTTCTTCCACCTCGCGCTGTAAAGTGGTCACTTTTCGATCGACCTCCAACAGGTAGTCGATATCAATATCGTTGTTTTTAAGATGGGCTGCTTCTTTCACCACGTCCGGATGGCTGCGAATAAAAGCGAGATCTAACATAATAATTCCTTCCTTCCTTCTCTCTACCAAACAACATGTGCTGGTGAGATACATTGGCTACGTTTTGTTTGTGTTTTTGGGACAACAAAAAAGCGTCATCGTCCACTGTACATACAAGGACGACAACGCTGAAAAGGTATTTGTCGTGGTGCCACCTAGATTTACCGCTGAACTCGAAGCACTTTATCAGTGATGAAGGAGTAGATGCGGCCTCAATTCTGCCTGTTAACGGGGGCTTCCGTTGACGCTTCTCGCGCAGGCTCCCGGGTGGATTTCACTTCTACTCGCTACCGTGTCACACCGACCCACGGCTCTCTGGTGCAAAGCAAAAGGTACTTGTCCCGTTCTTCGCCTTTAGCTCTTTTGTTGGGACAAGCATACCAGTCGTTTGCATTTTTGTCAACATTTTTTGCATTTTTCATACTGCATCTGAGTTGAGATCGTCAGGGCGTATTGTTAATAGTAGATGTAGCAGTCGAAGTCGCTGACGGTGTCTGGGTAGCAGTTGGGGTAGACAGCTGGGTAGCGGTGGGAGTCAGTGTGGTACTGGACGATATGTTCCATACCTGCGCATTAGTAAATTCCACTTCGGTAGGGTCTTTGAGGTCAAGGGCAGCCACACCGACCTTGCCGGCGCTGAGGGTACTATCAGCGAGGCTGGTAATAAACTGCTGATTCGCGTACAGATAGAAGATACCATTATAGGCAATAACTGCAAGCTGATTGCTGTGTTTGATGCCAGTCGTGATGGCAGCATTGTATCCGGAACTGAGTGTTGTAGCTTGACTGCCACTTTTATAGAGGTCCAGGCTATATCTGCCATCAATGTCAATGTAGAAGAGATAAAACGCTTTGCTGGCGCTATTAGCGCGGAAGACAATGCCGCCCTGTTTCCCACTATCAATTGTCATTGATACCTGGAAGGCAAAATTACTGAAGTTGGAGGCCTCGGCGAGGCAGGGTTGAAAAAAGCCTTGCCTTGCCGCCCGGACATGGTAAGCTGTCCCAGCGAATACACATTCGCCACCGACTGATCCATTTGTCTCATCCCATTTGTTAATCCCAGTGTTTTCGCTTAACGGGTCATCGAGTGCGGCCGTGCCGCTTGTTGCCTGTGTCAGGACGCTACCCAGCGCTGCAGTCGTGGCTGTGGCGCTATCCACTGTAGCAGTAGCAGTAGCAGTAGCTCCAGATTGAGCTGTGGCACTGGCATAAATATTGGTATTGGCAGTCGCGAAGGCATTGGCAGTCGCCTGGCCCTGTGCCTGTGCCGTATTGCGTGCCTGTACTGTTAAAAAGGCTATAGCCGTTGCCTGAGAATGCAGTGCGCCACGATATTGCACTGTCGTAGCAAAGAGAATGAGACCAAAGCCACCGCCGATGAGCGCGATTGCTAGAAAGATAAGCAGAATGCTTACCCATAGAGGGAGGGTCTCACGGCGCCGGAAATCCTGTTGTACGGGAGGCCATGTCCGCACCACAGGCAGATCAGGTACTGTGACGTCGAAAGGAGAGACTCGCTCCGCGTCTGTCAACCGGTTCTCATCTGACATGTATAGGCTCTATCTTTCTAGCAGCTTTCTACTCTCTTACAATCACTAA
>CATPCK010000182.1 GCA_955652655.1 uncultured Ktedonobacteraceae bacterium
CGCGCAGATTCGCGCCCTCGTTTCGCGCCTCGCGAACGCGTCGGGCGATGATCTTGGCGAGGATGTTGCCCTGCTGAAAGAGCGTCCAGTGCACACCATTGGCATGATCCTGTTAACACCGGATCGTGGCCTGTGCGGCGCGCTTCCCAGCAACATCAACCGCAAGGCACTATCGACGGCGCAGGAGCAAGTCAATAGACTGGCACAACAAGGCGAACGCCCCGGTCTCGATTACGTGGCTGTAGGCCGTAAAGGGCGGGACTTCATTATACGTACGCAACAGCATCTTATCGCTGAATTCGTGAACTATGGTGATAGACCTTCGGTCGCGGATGCCAGGGCTATTGCCCAGGTGGCAGTAGACTCCTTCCTGAAAGGGGAAGTTGACGTTGTGTACCTGGTCTACCCCAGGTTTATCAACACGGTGACGCAACAGCCGAGCGAGATGCAACTGCTGCCGGTACAGCCACCTAGCGATGAAGATAACGGGCGTAAGGCTCTTGAATACATTTATGAGCCAGACGCCAGGAGCATCTTTGAGAGCTTGCTGCCACGTTACGTGGACGTGCTGGTCTACCAGGCGCTCCTTGAAACGATAGCGAGTTTCTACTCTGCTCAAATGGTGGCGATGAAGAATGCAACCGATAGCGCAAATGAGCTTATTCAGGACCTCACACTTGCTTACAACAAGGCACGTCAAGCAAGCATTACTACTCAAATACTTGAGGTAGTGAGCGGTGCAGAGGCACAGTAGGGCCCGATGTATCGCGTCCGTATAGTATCATTGCTCCGGCCCCACTCCCGAGCCTGGGGCGCGATACATCGGTCCCCTACGAACGCATTCAGGGTCAAAAACAGGAGAAATAAATGGCAACAGAGATAGGCACGAAAGGCAAAATAGTGCAAGTGCTGGGGGCCGTCGTAGACGTTGAATTTCCCCCGGATCAATTACCACAAATTTTTAATGAAGTCCGCACACGTCCATCCGGCTCTGACAAGGACCTCATCCTTGAGGTAGAGCAGCACCTGGGCAATAACTGGGTACGCTGCGTGGCAATGGGACCCAGCGATGGTCTGCAGCGCGGTGTTGATGCTTTTGATATGGGCCACGCCATTTCGGTGCCTGTCGGTCCCAAGACACTCGGGCGCATCTTTAACGTCCTTGGTGAGGCGATTGACAATAAGCCTGAAGTCGAAGATGCGCCGCGCTATCCCATCCACAGGCCCGCACCGGACCTGGAAGATCAGGCCGCGAACGTCGAGGTTTTCGAGACCGGCATCAAGGTTATCGACCTCGTCTGCCCCTTTATGAAAGGCGGAAAAATTGGCGCATTTGGTGGTGCAGGTGTAGGCAAGACCGTCATCATCCAGGAACTGATCAATAATATCGCCAAGGGTCATGGTGGCTATAGCGTTTTTGCCGGCGTGGGTGAACGCACGCGCGAAGGCAATGACCTCTACCATGAAATGATCAACGCGGGGGTTATCGACCGCCTGGCAATGGTCTTCGGGCAGATGAACGAGCCTCCTGGTTCACGCCTGCGCGTGGCGCTGAGTGGCCTGGCAATCGCTGAGTACTTCCGCGACGAAGAGGGGAAGGACGTACTGCTCTTCATCGACAATATCTTCCGCTTCACACAGGCTGGCGCAGAGGTATCGGCGCTACTGGGTCGTATGCCTTCGGCCGTGGGCTATCAGCCAAACCTGGCGGAAGAGATGGGCGAGTTGCAGGAACGCATCACGTCGACCAAGAAAGGCTCGGTCACGTCGATGCAGGCCGTCTACGTCCCTGCTGACGACTATACAGATCCTGCTCCGGCGGCAACATTTGCTCACCTTGACTCGACGATCGTGTTGGAGCGAGCCATCTTTGAGCAAGGCATCTATCCCGCCATCGATCCGCTGGCCTCCACCAGCCGCCTGCTGGACCCGGTGGTGGTTGGGGAGGAACACTACGATGTTGCTCGCGGCGTACAGAAGGTGCTGCAGCGTTACAAAGACCTGCAAGATATCATCGCCATCCTGGGCGTCGATGAGCTATCGGATGAAGATAAGCTGACCGTTGCGCGTGCGCGTAAGCTGCAGCGCTTCTTCTCACAACCCTTCACAGTGGCACAGGTATTTACCGGACTTGAAGGTAAATATGTTCCAGTGAAAGATACCATACGTGGTTTCAAAGAAATCCTGGACGGCAAATACGACCATGTTCGCGAGGATTTCTTCTACATGAAGGGCGGCATCGAGGAAGTTGTCGAGAGCTACGACGCTGAGCAGAAGAAGGGCTAAACGATGGCGACACACAATACCTTGCATGTCGAGGTAGTGACAGCCGAACGTGAACTGTACAACGGCGAGGCCGACCTGGTTAGCGCGCCAGGTTCAGAGGGCAGGCTTGGTATTTTACCAAGGCATGCCGCTCTGTTAACCACGCTTGCACCGGGTGCGTTGAACATCAAGCTTGGCGGCGCTGAAGAGCCGATCTTCGTCTCAGGTGGTTTTCTGGAAGTGTCCAACAATTCAGTTATCGTCCTGGCGGATACCGCGGAACTTGCCGAGGAGATCGACGAGGCTCGTGCTGAGGAGGCGCGCCGCCAATCCCAGGAGCGTCTGGCACAGGCGCAATCGGATACCGAGCGTGCGGAACTACTTGGTGCACTTGAACGTGCGATGACGCGCTTGAGAGTCGCGGAGCTAGCACGAAGACGCAGTGGACGCCGGCTCGAGATACCACGTTCAGATTCAGAGCAGTGACTGCTCGAACTCGGCTCGACGAAATAAATTAGCAGGGGTTGAATGCACTTTGTGCATTCAACCCCTGCTTTTAGTTATGTGTTTAGAAATTGCCGCCGCCGCCTCCACCACCTCCACCAAAATCTCCTCCTCCGCCGCCGAAATCACCGC
>CATPCK010000183.1 GCA_955652655.1 uncultured Ktedonobacteraceae bacterium
CACTGGTCATCCCCACCATCATCCAGTCACTTGGACTCAAAGAAACCGAACATTGGTCCCCGCTCGACCTCCTCCGGTTAGCTCTGAGTGACAAGCAGCAGCTTCTTGTGCTGGATAACTTCGAACGGCTGGTACAGGCCGCACCACAAATAGCGAACCTGCTCGCGCGCTGCCCACAACTGAAACTACTCGTCACCAGCCGCGCCGTTTTACAGGTGCAGGGCGAGTACGAGTTCCAGGTTCCACCCCTGGCGCTCCCAAACCGTGAGCAAATCCTTGCGTGTGAGTCACTCGCCGAGTATGCGGCGGTCGCGCTCTTCCTCCAGCGCGCCCGGGCCATCAACCCTGATTTCCACCTCACCGACACCAACGCAGCAGCCATAGCTTCGATCTGTCTTCGGCTGGATGGGCTCCCCCTGGCGATTGAATTAGCAGCGGCGCGCATCAAGCTCCTGTCACCCCAGGAACTGCTTGTGCGCCTGGAGGATCCCCTGGCGGTGTTGACGGACGGGCCGCGGGATTTGCCCGTGCGACAGCAAACCCTGCGCAATACCCTTCACTGGAGCTACCAGTTGCTCTCCGCCTGGGAACAGCACCTGTTCCGCCTCCTCTCGGTTTTCGTGGGTGGATGCACCATGGAAGCTGCTGAGGCGGTGTCGGCTTCCCAGATCGCCATTTCACAGGAACATCGCGTCCTGGATGGCCTCGCCTCACTCATCTCAAAAAGCCTGGCGCTCACGGTCCAGCAGGAAGGAGAACCGTCTCGCCTGTTTCTGCTCGAGACGATTCGCGAGTATGGATTGGAATGCCTGAAGGCGAGCGGGGAGATGGAACGGGTGCGCGCTGCGCACGCCGAGTACTATCTGCGGCTGGCAGAGGAGGCAGAACAGCACCTGTCAGGTCGAGAGCAGGCCTGTTGGTTGGCGCGCTTAGAGCGCGAACACAGCAATCTGCGAGCAGGGCTACAGTGGTTCCTGGATCAGGCGGAGCAGGGAGCGAGCCGCGAAATGGCACTACGTCTGGCGACTGCACTGGGGGAGTTCTGGCTCATCCGCGGGCACGGAAGCTACGGGCGGCTCGCTTTGGAACGCGCCCTGGCCAACAGCGCGGGCGCCGGCGCACCCTACCTGGCAAAGGGGTTCGCCACCGCCGGGTTGATCGCGAGAGGACAGGGCGACTTAGGTCAGGCTGAGACGTGGCTCAAGAGGAGCCTGGCGCTCTCCCGACAGTTGGATGATACGCGGGGTAGGGCCCGTGCCCTCAAGGAGTTGGGAAACGTGGCGATGCTGCGGGGCGAGAATACCAGGGCACACGCCCTGCTCGAAGAAGGGTTAACGCTCTTCAGAGAACTAGGTGATATGCTGGGGATCAATGATTCCTTCCTAACCCGGGCAGATGTCTTTCTCATCCAGGGAGAGTACTCCAGAGCCTCTACCCTCCTGGAGGAGAGCCTCGCGTTTTACAGAAAGGCAGGCCCTCTCGCAATGGTTTCCCAGACACTGAATCTCCTGGCAAGCGCAGCCTTCTACCAGGGGGATGGGCACAGAGTCTACACCTTGTTGGAGGAAAGCCTCGCACTCGCCAGAGAAGCAGACGACAAAGACAGCATCGCATATGCACTTATTCTCACAGGCTTGGTAAACCTGATTCAGGGCAAAACCAAGACCGCACGTGCGCTGCTAGAGGAAGGACTTGCGCTCGCAAGAGGAGGAGGATGGCGGGAGCGCATGGCCTGGGGAATCCTTGGCCTGGGGTGGACTGCATTCTTTGAACAGAGGTATGAGGCAGCTCGTTCCTTGTTTGAGGAAGGCATCGCACTCGTTCATGCAGTGGGCAACCAGGTGTTCACAGCCTTCTACCTGGAGGGTTTGGCAAGTGTGATCGCCTTGCAGGGGCAGCTCGCGCTAGCGGCACGTCTGTGGGGGGTGGTGGAAGGGTTGCGCAAGGCTCTCGATGCGACCGTGCCGCCTGTCATGCGGCACGCCTATGAGCAGCTCAGACGGCAGGTACAGTCCCAATTGGGCGAGGAAGCATTCAGCGCCTTGTGGGACGAGGGGCGAACGATGACACAGGGGCAGGTGCTGACCATCGAGGAACTCGCAGGGATCGTCGCACCAGGCAGAGAAGAAAGCCCTCAGTTCCCAGAACACTGATGCCAGTTGCCTCCTCGAGAGATGTTCAAGCATAGTCTCTCGTTTTAACCCATCCTGCCAAATAACGGTCGATGCGGCAGTGCGACTCCTCTCATTGGCAAATCAGTGGGTAGCAAATCAATCTTGCCGCTATATGTGTCAAATGGTACCCTTATATCTAGACCTTTAATGAGCCTGCTTCTTACATGACACTGGAAGCCTCAGACCAAAAAGGTCGGCTAGTGCTTGGGATATCTCTTTTAATACAGTTAGTTCAACCGTGAGGCAGTTAGCACCTTTTGGATGGGGCTATAAGGATGTCGCCGAAGTAGGCTCTTCCATCGAAATTATCTACGAGAGGAAGCCACCGATGTGAGGTTAGGCTTCCTCTCATGGTTCCTTTGGCAAGCTCATTGGCTATCTGCCGTATTCGGTTTTTTTCTGTCTTGACAACGGGCTCTCCCGCATAAATCTGCTTCGAGCAGTAGGATGACAGTTACCACGCATCAAGAACCGTTCCTTAAAGCCGAACGGGAGATCTTCATTTTTCTTTCCATTACTGTTGAGCACGGGAAATGCGGAAGATGCAAATTTCTAGGGCCATTATACTGCTCTCTGGCCCCTTTCCTCTCAGCAGTCAACACATTCGCTCAGACCAGATACTCAGCGAGCGGGAAGGAGCGATGGGCACGAGGCGGAACCAGGAAATTCTGCCGATGGGTCGTGAAGAGCAGGGCGTTGAAGCCCATTTCAAAGGCCCGCGGATGCAGGTTGAGAACCCTGCCGCTGGGGTAATGGCCATCCATGGCGAGCCGCCCTCGGTGGAAGGCATCGCTGCTG
>CATPCK010000184.1 GCA_955652655.1 uncultured Ktedonobacteraceae bacterium
AACACTTCATCATCGCCCGCGCCTTGCTCAAGGGATACGTCAAGATAGGCGCCTGGGACTAGGGTTTCCTGTTCGCTGACGTACACCAATGTAAACTCATGTCAATGGTTTTGGGTGTCAATTTGGGTGTCAGACAGTGAAAGAAATACCCTGGCTTAAAATGTTGGGTAACAACACAAGCCAGGGTGTTTTTTGTTTAGTTGAGTGGGCATATTATTCTTTATGGCAAGCTGTTGATCCCTTGTTTTTTCAAGTCCTTCGTCATCCTTTTCGTGCTCAAATAGCCCGTGTTTTGTTTACTGGTGTTGGTCTGTATTTGTGTTTGATTGTGGAGGTCGCTGTAGTTGCTGTACTCTTTTAGTATGTCTTGCTCGGGCAATGGCAAGCTACTATAGAGGGCATTTCATAACTTGGATTTTACTTTTTACGGCTCAAAACCTCTTCTACAGCATAACATATAACTTTCACTGGAGACTGCTTACCCGCCTCCAAGGCTGTTCGGACCTCTGGTGCATCTGGGTTGGCACGCCTCAACGACTCTGAACAGGCTGTATGGATGCGTCTATCCGTTGTATCTTTGGTTAGTTGCAAAACAAATAGAACCTCATCTGCAGAACGTACCGGGAGATAGCGCATGATATCCAGAGTGGCCTCAATTGCTTCATATTCATCAGCACTTTTCGACGCAAGAGCATCAATGGCTACATCTACTATCTGTCGGATCCCATCCTCGATAACAGTATTCGTCTTGTCAATCTCTAGAACCTGAAGAATGCGCCCAAGAAGAATTGTCAGCAGATCTACATACTGAACTGGATCATCAAAAAGAAGCATCCTTTTCGCTTGCTCTATAACCTCATGGGTGAGCAACAAGTCCCTCAAGCTCTTCAAATCCTTCAAGTGCATCAAGCATCTCACATCCCTCAAATGACTCAAGTCTCTCAAATATCTCAAGTCTCTCAAATATTTCGAGTCCCTTAAGTCTTTCAAGTCCCTCAAATATTTCAAATATCTTAAACATTTCAAGTCTCTTATGTCTTTCATATCCTTCAAATTCTTCAAATCTATTAACGGTCTTAAATCCTTCAAATTCTTCAAGTCGTTCAGGTCCTTCAAATCATTACATAGTAATGCGATGAGGCGTTGAGCGCCACGTTGTATAGATATCGTATTGCTATTATAGTGCTCCAAAATGCGGTCTGCTAAAAAGTGTAGATCTGGCTCGTCAGGGAACAGCATTGCCCACAGGAGAGCCATTTCCTGGTAATTGATATAGCATCCAGAGGACAGTTGATCTAACAGGTAATGCTGCCAGGCTTGTTGCCAGGACAGGGAAGGATGGTCCGCAGCTTCCTGCAGCATATGCAACACATGTGCTGCAGTTGGATAGGCAGCTTCTTCGGCAGAACCGAGCAAGGCCTCATGGATACCGAGGCAGGTAACGATGTCTCGTTCGGTGATACGGTTACGTTGATAGTGGTCGCGCAATGTTATCCATTGTGTGATAGCCGCCTCATACTTCTCGTCGTTGTCTCGTGATAATGGGGCAACAATGGGAGTAATCAATGTACCACTTTCTAATGAGTAACGTGCAAGTTGGCGTAAATACTCGGGATGATCCTTGAAGTGTTGACGTACTGTGAGCAGGAGTTGTCCGGCGGGTCCAGGTTTGCCCATGAACGAGAGTGCTGTCAATGCAAGATCAACTATGCCAAAGTCAAATGATACGGACATGCTAGAGGCTGGTTGGAACTTTCCAACAGCAGGTAAGCCAGCCAGCGCCAGTAAAGGCGGAACAAGCATATCGAAGACGAAGGATGGACACTCAGCCAGTTGTTGGGCGATCATGGCTAAGAGGGTAAGGGAGGCGCGTTGCAACATTACCTGTTGTGTATCACTTATCGTCTCAACTAAAACGATAAGTGGGGCTGGACGATAGGCCTCATAGGGCAGATTGAGTAGCCAGCGCCGCATGATTCCATCAATGCTCTCACCGGCCTCAAATTTCCTGGTTCGCTGAGCTTGCTCATAGGTTTGCAAAAGCTGCCTGGCAATCTGCTTTTCAAGTACAGCACCAATAGTTAAAGGTTTTGCTTCTATAAGACATTCAGCAGCTAAGAGTAGATCATGAACCTGCTGGGCGAAGTCGACTCCTTGAGCAGCGTCCAACAGAGCCTGAATAAGTTTACGAGCGACAGTTTCATCCTCACCACTCTGGTAGGCTACTGCCAGTAGAAAAGGTTCACGCCACAGATCACCAGCGTGACACACCAGCTTGATTAGTGCGACAATCCAGGTATCGGGATCACCCTTGATAAGATTGAGAATATGGCGAGCCGCAAAGTATTCCTGAAAAGTGCGGTGGAAAAATCCAAAGTAGTCACCTGTGCGAATGACAAAGAGACCTCCGCGTTCACGGATTCGACCAAGGAAGTGTTCAACCTCACGCTCTATTTCTCCGGGCGAGCCGCCTTCCTGCTTGATCGTCTCGCGCAAAGACTCTTTGACATCCTTCTGGCGCGCAAAGCTATTACCGCTTTCTTGCATCCGAAAAGCGATTGACCCCAGGCGCTGAATGGCCTGTGTTTCAGGGATAGGTTGGAGATCTTTGGCAATATTGCGATTTTCGAGCAGGGTACGGGTTACCACCATATACAGTTCGACGCGCTGCCTGGGAAGTTCGATACTATTCTGTTGCATTACCGCTAGCAAAGTGAGAAGGAGCGGATTCTGTGCAAGCTGGCCGACACCTTGATGTACCTTAACGGCGTCGCTCAATCTTTGCGCCATCTGTTCTGCTTCTCTGGTAATTGTCTCTTCTTGTTCGTTCGCTGAAGCAACTGTTCCACGCTGCACGCTCGCACGGCACCAACGAGGCAAAAAGTCGCTGATCTGTTCAGGGGTCAGTTCAGCAAGAGTAAAGTGCAAATAGTCAGAGAAAGCTATCACGTCATAGCCAGCTACACGCGAGGTAATCAGGAAGCGGTTGAAACCGGTTTGAGAGGTATCACGGTAGTCGAGAATAAATGTTTCTATCGCCTGCTTCACTCGCTTGCGCGTCTGGAGTTCACTCACCTCGTCTAACCCATCAAGCATGATAAGACAACGACCTTTTTCCAGGCACGTTTGAGTGAAAGCAAACAACCCTGGAATATGCAACCGATCGATGGCGATTTGCAGGTAATTTATCAGAGGTAAGTCAGCAGACATGGCCATTGCTTTTTCGAGTTCAATAGCATAATCTTTCAGTAGCAAGAGAATGGGAAGGGGTGAGGAACGAGACGTTTCAAGCTGGTTGCCCATTGATGGGTCGGGCTGATTGGTGCCACAACGGGCCATATGCAATGTCAGACGGGCCATCAATGTGCTTTTGCCCATGCCGGGATAGCCCTGTATCACCGCGACAGGAGTATTTCTGGTCAATTGCCACCAGAGTTGGGCAATACTCACCTTGCCGCCCTTCTTCAAGATTTCCAACCATGTTTTTTCAGTACCAATGAAGACGCGCTCCATCTCCTCAGGAAACAGGCCGCTCTTCAACAATTCGCGATAGCTTTTGAATTCTTCTCTTGTGATGGGATAATCGCTAGGCAACCGCTTGGGTAAGAACACCGGGGGAATAAAGACATCATTCAGAGGTACGCTTGGCGCAACCAAGCCAGCGGGTATACCTGTGAGCCTGAGCAGTTCTGTTTCCCGTATCATACGTAGGAGGTAACGGCGCTCCAGGTCTTTCTCTGATAATGGCTGGTTGGGAGGTCGGAGAGATGGTGAGAGTCTCGGGGTGGTGTCAACAGGATTCGTGTTGGGCAACTTCTCTAGAGTAGGTGTTGAGGTGCTTATAGGACTACTACTACCCAGGTAGGCAACCACCGTCAGCAGAATAAGAATGATGATTATGAGTATGACCATACCAGGACTTTGAATGGCCCACTCAATAGGTTTATGAATAAAAGAGCGCCATCCTTCAGGTAACATAGCAGAAACTTCGCCAGAAATTATATTCACCGTCACTCCAAGGAAGGCTGCTCCCCAAAAAAAGCCCATAAGTTTTAGCAACCAACCAGAAAATGTCTTATGTAGACGCTGTGGTCTCTGTGCATTCGCCATAGCCATCACCTGAAATAAGCAGTCGAATAAATCATCTATACTCTAAACTTAGAGTATAACGGTCGTAATTTACACAGGCAAGTAAAATAGGATAAATGGATGTATTTCACTTTTTTGCACGTGGGATGTAAATACAAACTTTAAACTGGCCGAATCTGTCTCTTTATCCTGGTGAAAGCATTTCCTACTGCTTTGGCTTGTGAAGCCGTCCGACAGGCAATTCGATATGGATGACACCATTCTTGCATACTCCCACAATACAGATCTTAGCTGGCAAGTGGTTTGTAGCAGATTTGCAAGCAGAGTAGGGGACCTCAAACCTGAAGTATTGGTCAAGGCAATAAAGGCAAATGCTGCTTTATATTGGAGTGACCCGGAGCAGCATCGTACAGGTCGCCTTCATTTGGATGCAGCCCGACAACAGATTGTTGCAAGAGCACTCCGTCAATTAGACGTAGATGATCTCTCACTAGCGTATGATATGGCTTTGGCCTATGCGGTTCAGCGTGAGGAAGCAATAGAGCCATTTCCTGGTGCTATCGACACATTGCATACATTTCGAGAGCGGGGTGTGCAGTTGGCATTACTGACGAATGGTAGTGCAGAGAAACAACGACGTAGAGTAGAGAAGCATCAACTCGTATCTCTCTTCGATTATATCCTTATCGAAGGTGAGTTTGGCGTTGGTAA
>CATPCK010000185.1 GCA_955652655.1 uncultured Ktedonobacteraceae bacterium
ATACATGTCGCTGCTAGCGGGCAGCCAACAGGTGAGGAGAACGAGATATCAGATGCTGAGGCTACACAACGGGTATCGTCACGCGTGCTCTCAAGTCTTTATTTGTACAAGGAAGACTGTTTGCCAGGTGAAGATACTCAGCGTCTATCTTCACACCTTGCATCAAATATAAACGAAAACGACAATTCAGCATCGGCGGAAACTGTGCGAGCGGCTCCTCGCTTGTCGTCCAGCATCCATGAGAAAGCTGCGCAACAGGAAGCTCATTTGGTATCCGCTGCCCCAGAGCCTGAACCATCATTGCAGAAACAAAAGCAGCTCTTTGCTAAAAATAGATGGGCAACCAAAAAAATCTTTGTATCGATGGGCTGTGTATTGGGACTGCTCCTCCTTCTCACTTTCATTGTATCTGGCGTAGTTGTTTCCAGGCCTGATCCTCGTGTGGAGCAACAGGTCCAACAAAACAGGAGCCAGCTTGATCGACTCATTCACCGTGCCGTTATCCTTGGTGTACCTATTTCACTCCTTCAACCTGTTCTCAAGCAAGAACAAGTACTGAATAGTTCAAACGCACCTGTGGCGCTGTTTAATAAACAGCCTGGTACAAGCTATGATCAATATCTTGCGCAGCGCTATCATGTTTTATTCGCGCAGGTCCCGGCAGTGATTACCGCTGCGACCGAGCAGTTTCAGCTACAGGCACAGCAAGATATGCAAAATTTTCAGACGGCACTCTCTGGAGCGAACATGCAAGGTGGGCACGATATTCAAAGCTTTGCCCAACAGTTCAGCCAGGACCAGTTCTTGTTGGCATCGGCGCAGTATCCGAAAGACTATGCGACCATTAGCCAGAATGCGCATCAAGCGATTCTATCCCTGAACGCCATGAAAACAACCTTTAAGCAGCTAACAGATTTCCAGGCGACGATCTCTAGGATGAACGCGGCACATCTTGACGTGACTGCTGTACAGGCGGAATATCAGAACGATCTACAACTTTTTGACCATGCCGCGCAACCGCGCGATTTTCAAGACCTCACTACGCAGATCAATGCCCAGTACCAGCAGGTAGTAGTCAACTCAATCCAGGCATTCCCCTATGTGAGCATCACGAAATTGAACGAATTGGAAAGCCAGGTGAACCTGCTGAAAACCTATGGCATGGATGTCAGCTCTTATCAAGCCCGTCTCAACAGCGATCAGGTAGCCGAGGGAAATGCCAAAACGGTCTTTGATGAACTGGTTTTCTTCAACCAGGTCGATGCGGATATTGCTTCAATGCAAGACGACCTGGCGCGAGGAGAAGCGCACTACCTGGTCAGGCAATTTCACCGGGAAGTAACGGCGTGGGCGCAGGCACACCTCTACTATGACAGTTTCGACGGGCATAACTATGCGCTCGATGACGGGTATATGCAGGCCGGTATCGGCTCAGTCCTGGATAGAGACCTCGCCAGCGCAGGCACAACTGCTGATTTTGAGGCTATGATTGACGAAGCACGCAACGCCATTTTCAATCTGCATATGCTCGAAGCAGACTATAATGACCATGCAGCATATGACGAGGTTCATGCGGCTGACCTCCGGGTCATCAGTCACTACAAGTTGCAAACCAAGCAATTACTGATGGTCTCGTTAGTTGAGCAAGCGATGCGAGTTTATCAGAATGGCAAATTAGTGCATTCCTACCATGTTACGACGGGACGGCAGGAACTGCCCTCGCTGCCAGGAGTCTGGTCGGTGCTGGATCGTAAATCGCCGATCATCTTTACGGCGGCAGAACCTAAAGGCTCACCTTTCTGGTTTCCTGACACACCTATCAGTTATGCCATTCTCTATCATTATGGCGGCTACTTCGTTCACGATGCTCCCTGGCGCGCGAACTTTGGACCTGGCACACAGTTTCCGCATCAAGACTCCAGCGGAACTACCGCCTACAATTTTGATGGCAGTCATGGCTGCATTAACTTGTCAGAGGGCGATGCCACCTGGGTCTATCACCATACTGATTGGAATACCGTCATAGTCATTTATTAGAAGACAGCTATTGTTTTTTGAGGAAAAAAGCATGCAGGAAGTACAGAATATACTGGCCAGGGGCGTCATCATACAGGACCGTTACCTTGTAGAGGATATGCTTGGCAGGGGAGGTTTTAGTAACGTCTACCTGGTTCGAGACCAGCAAACTGATGCTCTTTTTGCACTCAAAGAATTGATTGCTCAGGAGAAGAAGGAACGAGAGCGATTCACCCTGGAGGGAGAGCTACTTACTCGCCTGGAGCACCCATCGTTGCCGCGTATTCATCGCGTGTTTGAGGACCAACACTATAATCGGGCTTATATACTGATGGATTATGTTGAGGGGCCAAACCTGGAAGAACTGAGAAAACAGCAGCCCGCGGAGCGTTTTTCACTGTCCCAGGTATTGCAAATTATGGCACCTATCGTGGAGGCTGTTGGCTATCTCCATTGCCAGCAGCCCCCTATTGTTCACCGCGACGTCAAGCCAGCAAACATCATCGTACCAGGATCGGGTGCCGATGCCGTGCTGGTTGATTTTGGGATTGCCAAGGAATATCATCCAGATTCGACCACGACCGCCATTCGTCATTGTTCACCTGGCTATGGAGCACCTGAACAATACAGTCTCGGTACCGACCCGCGTACCGATATTTATGGTTTGGGAGCCACTTTCTACGCGCTCTTGACCGGGGTTATTCCTATTGACGCCTTCCAACGAGCGACACAAATGGCAAGTAAAGGGACTGATCCGCTTGTCTCGACGGATCTTATAGTCCCAACTATCCCTTCCTATGTAGCCAGGGCCATCCATCGAGCCATGTCCATTGGGAGCGATAAACGTTTTTCAACGGCTGAAGAGTTTTGGCAGGCAGTTAAAACTCCATCATCAGGGCCACTGTTGCCTCAGGTGGATATCATTTCCCCGGGCCAACCAGAGCAGCCAGTTATTACGCGCCAGCCGCGTCAGCTTATGCCTCGCTCCATGAAATTGGGCACACGAATACTGAGCTTTTTATTAGTGCTTGTCGTTCTCGGTGTAACGGCGGGTTTTGGTGCGTATTTTCACCATAGCTATCAACAAAGTGGTTCAGCTAAGATAATCACGTGGCATCCACGTTCTAGTGGCACAACCACCTCAACCAGACTTTCTACTACTAACACACCGGCAAGACAGTCAAGGCAAGTAGGGCAAACAAGTATGTATCCTGTCGTGGCTCAATCGTATCGCGGCACTATACACGATCTCTCGACAAACGTGACTACGGCCCTCACGCTCACGCTGCTTCAACAAAGCAATGAGCGTATTCTAGGCAACTTTATAGGGCTTCGGATGCGCGGTTCTTTCACCGGGGTACTTGACACGTCAAAACATATCTTTTTCACAGTTACGGGGAATACAGGTCAGATGAGAGAAGCCCCTCTCTTTTTTGAGGGGTCCATAAGATCAGATGATAATCTTGTGGGAAACTATTGTAGCGAGGATCAGCAGGGGCAATGCGCAGGCAACTATGGCGTCTGGAGCGCTGCCCCTGGTCCCTAATTCCTATACCAGAACTGATCCCATGCCTGCCAGAACGTATCAGCCGTAGACAGCACCGTCCGTGGACCCTCGAAACGGACACCAGTGCGCCCCATGAAGTCACTGGCGCGGTCAGGCGTTGCCAACTCCACTTTGAATGTCACCGGCGCGGTCGTTTTATAGGGCTTTGGCCAGTTGCGCAAACTCAGCGATTGGGCCACGCGCATCTCGATCAATGAACAGGCGTCTTTAGGAGCCATGTTGAGCGATGAGAAGCGGCCAAGCCCCGTTTTCACGGGGGCTGTTGTCACCTCGTCTCCCAGCAGCGCGGTTACCTCGCGGCAGGTTGCTTCGTCACCAGAGACAAAGACCGCGGGGACATCCCAACATCCGGCGATGGCCGCCAGTATGCCGCTCTCACCGACCAGGGTATCATTGATCCATGCGTTGTACCAGGCTTCCGAGGAGACGGTGTGGCACAGCACGCCATCGGGAGTACCCGCCATGGCATGTGCTCCTACGAATAAGATGGCATCACATCCCTGCTCGAAGGGCGTAATGTAGCGCGCCCAGGGATAGCCGAAAATATATTGCGCGCCAGCTTCCAGGCGCTCAGGGATAAAACTTTTAAAACTATAGGCGCCGCCCGCG
>CATPCK010000186.1 GCA_955652655.1 uncultured Ktedonobacteraceae bacterium
ATTCTGTAGCGCTTGGTGGGGAACCAGCACGCGCATCGAGGAGGGAGATTTCGACCTCTCTGCGCGAAAACGCCTGGTAGATAATCGGGACGTAGCCAATAATGAGAGCGAGAAACAGAAAGCCCATGCCGGCCTCTGCAATAGCAAGGAATCGTCCCATCCCGAACAAGGGTACGACATCGCCGAAGCCGAGGGTGACGAATGTCGTCCCGCTCATGTAGAGATAGGTCCCAAATGTCACCTGCTTCTCGGGTGCCTGCAGGGTTGCAAGCAGCCCCCATTGGAGCAGTGCGAAGGCGAGGATGAGGGCCGCCGCCCAGAAAACCAGCAAGAGGATGAGTGAAAGTGGGCCAAAGTAACTCAGATAGAGATCGCGCCGGTTCCCCGGACGCATCTTCCGCGCGACTGACGACCACAAGACCCACGTCGTCGTATAGAAAAAACGCGACAGTCTGAAGCGGCTTGAGACCCTGCGTGGCAGGACGACCGTTTCGAAACTGTCTTGTAGGATGGCATAGATCAAAAGAACGCCTACAATGACGGCAAGAATGTTCATGGATGCTTTCTCCCTCTACACCCTCAATACACAGAGGGGCCTGGTGTAATATGACGCTCGCGCGACAGTCTCCGTACGAAATAACACAAGCTCACCTCAAATCATTCCTTGATGATCTTGTTGTATAATACCCCATTAGTGGCGGCCGTTCCGTCTCCGCTTCATGGTGCCTTGGATATATGTCACGTCGAAGTGACAAGAAGGAGGATACCTTTCATGGACATCAATATGCGCGAAGTCACAAGCTCAGCAGTTCTCGAAGAGAAAAAGAAGCTCCGCAGGGAGTTTAAATACCTCGACATGATCTTCTACACGCTTGCGGCACTCATCGGGCTTGATACCATTGGTGCCTTTGCTTCATTCGGGACGCAAGCCCTCACGTGGCTGGTTATTTCTGCTATAACCTTTCTTTTCCCCTATGCTTTGCTCACCGCAGAACTCGGCAGCACTTTTACGCAGGAGGGGGCATGTACGAGTGGTGCAAAATGGCAGGGGGGCGTTTCTTTGCCGCCATGGCTGCCATGCTGTACTGGGTCTCCAACCCTCTCTGGCTTGGTGGTACGTTAGCGGTTGGCGCCATCGCTGCGATCAAGTCTTTCTGGTTTGGCAGCTTAAGCTACCAATTTGGTGGGAACGCTGCGATTGATGCCACGGTCGAGATATTGATTGCCCTCGTCTTCGTTTGGGGAACAATCTGGTGCGCCATCCTGTCCCTGCGTGTTGGAAAATATATCTCCGTCTTTGGCTCGTATCTCAAACTCGGCCTCCTGGTTGTCTTCGTGCTCCTGGCAATGCTCTTCCTTGTGGGTGGCCACTC
The DNA here is from genome assembly GCA_955652655.1 of uncultured Ktedonobacteraceae bacterium. Classification (GTDB taxonomy): domain Bacteria; phylum Chloroflexota; class Ktedonobacteria; order Ktedonobacterales; family Ktedonobacteraceae; genus UBA11361. The sequence continues at coordinate 1,374 of CATPCK010000186.1, forward strand.
CAAGGGCAGTAGTCTCAACGCTGCCGATCTGATTCCTACCAACTTCGCCCTGATTGTCAGTGGCATACTACCCGTGCTGATTTTCCAGTGGCAAGGTTTTGAAGTGCAGAATGGTGCAGGCGAAGAGATGGAAAACCCGCAGCGCGATGTGCCACGTTCGATCATCCGAGCGGGTATAGTGGCTGTCATTGCCTACGCCGCTTTTCTGATTACGATCCTGCTCGTGCTTCCCAAAAGTCAGCTTTCGAACGTAGGAAGTTTCTTAGCTGCGTTCAAGTCTGTAGAAGTTGTGCTCGGACCTTTAGCCGTTCCTGTGGGCTGGTTAGTTGCGCTGGCTTTTGCAATCGCTCTAGCCTCCAGGGGAGGTACCTGGATCATGGGCGCAGACCGAACCTATGCAATTTCAGCGCTCGACCGCACCGCCCCTCTCATTTTTGGCCGATTCAGTGGAAAGTATGGCACCCCTATCGCCGTCAACATCATGTCTGGCATCATGGCGACGATAGCGATGGTGGCGGCTGTTCTGGTCAACAAATTTAGCGCTGGAAATATTACCACACTGTTCAGCCTGGTGCTTGGTTTTGTTATCTCCACGGCGACGCTCGCATACCTGTTCATCTTCCCATCGTTCCTGATCCTGCGCTACAAATATCCCGATGTGCCCCGTACATATAGGGTACCTGGAGGTATGCTTGTTGCATGGATTGTGACGGTGCTGCCGTTTGCATATGCTGCATTCACTGTTTTCTTCATCCTCATTCCAGGCACGACCCCTTCAGTTGGCCGGCTCACCTATGAACTGACCCAGTTTATCCCCCTGGTTATCATTGTCTTGCTTACCATTGTCTTCTACATCATGGGGCACAATGATAAGCGTAACCAGGATGTGTTCGTTGAAATGGGTGCCAGTGAAGCAAGTGTTGAGAGAGCAGGTGGTATCGCTGGTGAGTGATCACCAGGACCTCACTTTCCCTCCTCTTTGTGCTATGCTTGTTGTTGCTGACCTGGTACAGCAAGCATAGCGCTGGTGGGTCTACAACGAGTTCCTTAAGCCTACTTATCTGCCGTACCTTGTTCTGTTATCCTGCTGCTCTGTATGGCAGACTCGTATTTCCTGGCTGTGTTCTGCAGGCCTTTGATGAGCAGGTTGGGAGTCAAGCCGAAGACGGCGGCCATGAGCAACGATTGAGGCTTCACTTCGAAAATTTGCGCTAATGCCAGTTGCCCATTTGAAGTATTCAGGACCGATCCACCTAGCG
>CATPCK010000187.1 GCA_955652655.1 uncultured Ktedonobacteraceae bacterium
AAATCGTCTTTGTCTTATACCAGTCTTCTAATATTTAGCGTTTTCTTTTATTGTTGACGTGTGCCGTATAATAGTAATATTGTTGCCTGTTTACTACTTTCTGCATGCGTATACTGCTTCTCTTCTCGTATTGCGCTTGAAGCAGCTAAACTAGAGGAATGGAAGATGAACGGCAAGATCACGTACCATCAGCAGATCAGTTACTGTGGCAAACCACGCTGCCGTAGGTGCCGCGAAGGGATTGGGCACGGGCCTTACTGGTACGCCTACACCACTGAAAATGGTCGTACCACTCGCACCTATATCGGGAAGAACCTTCCGCCTGACTTGCAAGTATCGCATGTATCCCCATCCCCCTCTGATAACATCGGACTGGTTGCTCTGCGGATACGTACGCTGGGACAATTCCACCTGGAGCGCAAAAGCGAACAGGAATGGCAAACTGTCACGGATGCGCCATGGCAACACCAGCGCGTTCGCGCCCTGCTGGCTTGCCTCCTGAGTAGCCCTGGACGCAAACTCGGTCGAGAACAAGTGATGGATGCCTTGTGGCCCGACGCGGACATTGAGACAGCCTCGAGCCGTTTAGACCGCACCGTCTACAGCCTCCGTCAGTTACTCGAACCGGCGCTTAGCCGCCCTGCTTCCTCGCATCTGTTGCGCATGGAACGTGAGGGTCTATTACTGGCCGAGCAGTCACAGATCTGGGTAGATGCCGATGAATTCGAAGCCTTGCTTAACCAGGCACGCGCAACAGGTGATCCCGGCGGTAGGGAGGAATTGCTCGAGGAGGCATCGATTCTCTATGGTGGAGACTTCTTGCCGGAAGAGCGCTCTGCAGACTGGATCATCGCGCGCCGCGAATCGCTCCAACGAAACTGGATGGGGCTGCTGCTCGAATTGGCGGATCTGCGTATTACACGCGATGCCTTTTCTACTGCAATTGATCCACTCGATCGGTTGCTCGCCGCTGACCCGGCTAACGAGGCAGCGGTGCAACGACTCATCATCTCGCTGGCACAACTAGATCGGCGCGGCGAGGCATTACGCGCCTATCAACGCTTTGCTGCCGCGCTGCAGCGTGATTACAATATCGCGCCTCTACCGGAGACCCGCTCTTTGTACGAGGCAGTGCAGCAAGGCGATAGCCACGTTGCCCTGACACTCCCTTCACAACCCCTATCACCCGCCGAGGCTGCCTCACTGCTAGACCGCGAAAACTCCACCGCTTATAAGCAAGGCTATAAGGTGCAGATTGGCCGTAGTCACCAGACGCCATTGATTGGACGAGACCAGGAACTTGAGATCATGAACCAGCTGCTGCTGGCAAGTGAACAGGGAACGCACACTCGCAAGAAAGCCACTTCTCTTCCCCTGGATACCCAGCGCCGTCCACAATGTATACTGCTCGTTGGTGAGGCGGGCATTGGCAAGACACGACTGGCCGAAGAGTTGAGCCAGGCAGCATTGAAGCGCGGTTGGGCTGTAGCCTGGAGTAGGGTCTACGCGCAGGAGAGCAGCGTCCCCTATCGACAATGGACGGAAGTGTTACGCAGTGCTATGGCGCATGGCCTCTGGCAGCGGCAAGAGATCAGTAAGCACCCTCTTGCCTATCAACCTTTGAGTACCTTACTGCCAGAACTGCACGATCTGTTTCTCGAGGTGGTATTTCCTACCCCTCTATCACCAGAACAGGAGCAACTGCGCCTATGGGAGGCCACGCTTGAACTACTCAGCACCATCAGTGAACGCACACCTCTTCTCCTCGTGCTGGACGACTTCCACTGGGCCGACGCCAGTAGCAGCGAGCTTTTTGCCTACCTGGTTCGCCGCCTGCACGGACGTTCCATTGTCCTGGTGGGAACATATCGCGACAACGAACTACCCGCCAGTAATCCCTTGCGCCCACTCCTCACAGACCTGCAGCGCGAGCAGGTCATTTTGAGTATCCCCATTCAGCCGCTCACCGACGAGCAGATAGCCTCGCTGCTGTCACACCTGCCAGGTCCGATGGTGCAGCATATCCAGACCAGGGCCGCGGGCAACCCTTTCTTCGCGGAAGAGCTTGCTCGCACTATCGAGACGCAAATCACACCCTCCACTTCGCATGTAGGAGATGCGCACAGCGCCCGATCTATAGCGCCCAATCAAGTCAGCGACATACTTGATACAGAGCTTACCCTGCCGGACACCATCGCCGCCGTTCTTGAACTGCGCATGAGCCGCTTGACCCCGGCCTGTCAGCGGCTCCTTGGCAACGCTGCCGTGCTAGGCGGCTCCTTCACCTTCCATGTCATCCAGCAGATGGAGACAGGCGTCAACGCCAATGCCAGCGAAGACACCATCCTTGACCTGCTCGAAGAGGCCATCCAGGCCGGTGTGATCACCGAAGAAGGTACTGGCACTCGTATCAACTACCAGTTCTGGCATCCCCTGCTCGTCAGCCACCTCTACGACCAGCTCTCCGCTGCCCGGCGTGCCCGCCTCCATCGCCGTGCCGCCCAGGTTCTGCAGGAAGTCTACCAGGGACACGAGGAGGAAGGAGCCGCTATGATCGTCAATCACCTCGTCGCAGGCGGCGCCGAACCCCTCCAGGTTGTCCATTACGCTGCACTAGCAGGTGACCGCTCCTACAACCTCTCCGCCTATCCCGTAGCCGAAGGCTTCTACCGTATCGCTGTTGCCCAGTTCGACGAACACATAGGGCCATTACTCAGCAATGCCACCTCGGACGAAAGATCACAACTAGCCTATTTCCTGGAAAAACTAGGAGAATGTACCCGCGTCCAGGGAAAC
>CATPCK010000188.1 GCA_955652655.1 uncultured Ktedonobacteraceae bacterium
AGGAGAGCGAATGGCGAAACTGACAAAAGATTTCTTTGTTGATAAGTTTAAGCTGGATATAGTTAAGATAATGCCAGATTTAGAATATCCTGCACCACAGGATCAGCTGACAGTGTCAGACCAGCTTCGCTTTCTTCCTCGTCTTGACCTGGACACTCCCATGTTTCAGGAGCAACTGACCTGTATTCGTACACTTCGTTCAGATTTAGGGAATGACTACCCCCTTATTTTGACGCTTTTTAGTCCACTGACATATGTAATCCGCTTTATGGGTAAGCGAAAAGCGATTGAAGAGGCCAGAATAAACCCTCAGCCTTTTGAAGAGGGTTTAGGAACAATTGCATCTAACCTGCGTCGCTTGATGGAAGCTGCTATTGAGGCAGGTGCAAGCGGCATATTCTTCTCCTGCATGGGTGCAACCAACACAGATTTTACACGAGAAGAGTACAGGAATATCGGCCGTCCCTATGACCTGGAAGCGCTAGAAGGCGCTAAAAATGGCTGGCTCAATATTGTCCATGTACACGCCGATCCCAATCAAGAGGGAGATCAAATCTACTTTGAGGACTTCACCGACTATCCAGTATCTGTGATGAGTTGGAGCGATCGGCTCACCGGCCCTACACTCAGTGAAGCATTAACTCTCACCGATAAGAGTCTTATGGGAGGATTATGGGAGCGAGGTCCACTTACCCATGGCAGTCAGGCTGAGATTGATAATGAAATTATGTCTGCTATCAGCCAGACAAAGGGACGAAGACTTATCCTGGCAAATGGCTGTTCAGTTCCCGATGATACGCCCGAAGAGTGGCTCCATATGGCTCGACGTTTAGTCGATGAATTACGATAAGGTACATTGCCAGGAGGTAGATTTAGCTGCTTAGAGCAAGAACCAGTTACCTGGTTCTGCCGAACAAACTACTCTTTTAAGTCGATGGGAATGCTGTACCAAAGATATAAGCTCCTGTACAGCATCCTGCTTCTTTATAGAAACGTGCGTGATGAGCAGATAGATTGTTGTCTGCTCAGGAATATTTTTCATCGCACCTTGCTCGCTCGTCATTAACCTGGCAACGCGCTCAGGTGTTAGTATATCGCCCTGTTTGATCCCCAGTACGGAGGCAATACGCTCTGGGCGATGGGCAACCTCTGTACTCAATGGTTGGTTGATCGCCTCAGCGCTCATTAGTAGGAAAGCTAGATTGGTCCGAGAGGGTATAGCAGGTTCGTGCTCGGCAGGTGCTTTAATCATACAGTGACGGGCGCCATCTGCTTCGACGATGACGATATCTGCACCACCTTTAGCGAGCAGTTCGAAGGACTGAGCTGCCTGAATGCCGCCTATTTTTCCCGCTCCGATAACTCTTCCCGCAACGGCTACGCGGTGATGCTGCTTCCAGGCTGAATTTACCATTTTGAGGAGCGTAGGAGTCTCAGGTGAGACAATGAGGGTATCTGTTTCACCTTGCCCGGGGAAATATATGTTGGTAGTGGTGGTTGTGACAACACGCATGCCTTTCTCTGCCAGTTCTGTGGCAAGCGTATACATTGTAGTTGTTTTCCCACCTGCTCCTACCAGCGAAATGAGAGAACCAGGAGGAATATCAATGAGATCAGAAAGCATTAGCCTCTGCCCAGTTCATTGAGTAATGCAGTATAAAGTGCATGGTTATGATTCGCCTTCTTGCTCTCTTGCTCTCTTGCTCAACACGTGATTAGTTCCGGTCATATGGAGCATTTTATCCTATTTTCATTGCTCAACACAATCTGAGATTGGTGTAACCTGTTACGTAATATACAATAGAGAAAGGCGGTGGGTGCCTTTCTGGGTAAGCCTTCTCCTTTTAAACCAGGTGGAGGCCTTACTTTTTAGTTAACCCCAAGTGCACATTTTACTGATTCCTCCTCGTTACGCTCCACAGGATGCTATGTACCGCCTCCGGCGGTGAAAAAACGTACACATGGCGTTAGCTAAAATAGAAGAACAAGCCCGCCTTATTATCGAAAGCAGGCTTGTTCTCTTGTTCTTTTGTTCGTGTATTGCTAAAAAAGGGATTACTCAGCGTCGCCGAAAATGGTGTAGTGCCAACCTTTACGAGCATCGCCATCCAGTTCAATCATCACATGTTTGATCTGGGTATATTCTTCAAAGGAATACATAGACATATCTTTGCCTATGCCACTCTCTTTATAACCCCCATGCGGCATTTCCGATGCAAGTGGCAAGTGGTCGTTGATCCAGACTGTGCCAAATTGAAGGACCCTGCTCGCGTGCATAGCTTTGAAGATATCTTTTGTCCAGACAGAGGAGGCAAGACCATACACGACACCATTGGCCTTCTTCAGCACTTCTTCTTCGGTTTTGAAGCGAGAGACGACGACCACGGGGCCAAAGACTTCAGACTGCACAATCTCCGCATCATTGCGGTCCTCTGCAATGACAGTCGGCTCGAAGAAGAAACCTTTTTCAAGGCCGCCCACTGTGGTACGTTTACCGCCTGTGACAATGTTCGCGCCAGCACGCAGTGCCCGCTCGACAAATCCTTCGACGGTGGCACGCTGGGAGGCTGAAATCAATGGCCCCATGTCAGTACTTTCAAGGGCGGGATTACCAACGCGAATTTGTTTGACCTTGCTCAAGAATGAGTCCAAAAAGGCATCATAAATACTGTCTTGCACGTAGATGCGAGTAGCAGCGGTACAGTCCTGGCCACAGTTGACGTAACCACCTACAACAGCTCCATTAGCAGCAGCTTCAATATCGGCGTCTTCATAGACGATAAATGGGGCTTTGCCGCCAAGTTCGAGGTGCACATGCTTAATGGTGTCTGCTGCTGCACGCATTATATGCTTGCCACTCTCAGTGCTGCCTGTAACCGATACCATGCTGACATCGCGATGACTACCAAGCGCCTGTGCTACGCCGGGGCCGCTGGTAATAATGTTGAGAACTCCAGCAGGCATACCAGCTTCAAGAGCCAGCTCACCAAGTTTCAGCGTACTGAGAGGAGTTTCGACCGATGGCTTGAGGACGACTGTGTTACCGGCAGCAAGAGCGGGACCAATTTTCCAGGCGGCCATCATGAAGGGATAGTTCCAGGGAGCCAGAGAGGCAACTACGCCGATAGGTTCACGGCGAATGATACTGGTATGCCCTCCAGTATATTCACTCGAGGCTGTACCGGCAAGGTGGCGAGCAGCACCCGCAAAGAAGTGCAGGTTGTCGATGGCAAAAGGAACATCACTATCACGCGCTAGTTTAATGGGTTTACCAGCATCTTGCGATTCTAGTTCAGCCAACTCACCTGTATGCGCTTCCAGAAGTGATGCCAACTTTTCCAATGTTGCTGCGCGTGCACTATGAGGTAGGCCGGACCAGCGTCCGTCGTCGAAAGCTTCGCGTGCCGCGGCTACAGCACGGTTAACATCTTCCACTGAACTTTCAGGAACTTGAGCAATTGGTTGGCCACTAGCAGGACCAATATCATCAACGGTTTTACCTGAACTGCTACTGACGAGTTCACCATTGATAAGCAGTTTATACTCGCTCATCCGATAGCCCCTTTCAGAAGTCTTACATTGTGACTTCGCATGAATTTGCATTCATACTTTCGAAATTCGTACCTGCATTACAAAATAGCTACGAATTTTTCTTACAAAGGTCGATCTACTTACGTCATTTTACCACAGCCACCGTGAAGTTGTAAGGGAGTTATATAAATATGCTCAATCGCGAGGATCTGCAGTTTTCGCGATCAAGCATATTTATACTTTTCAAGAAACAACTACTGTTCTTGTCTCTGTCACGTGCATATCGTAGCGAGCAAGCTCCTGGAAGAACGGCTCGACAGGGATGCACAATTCTGGGCCAAAGGCACCACGGCGCGTAATCTCTCCATTCGCTAACATACGCCCGGCAATGGCAAGGGGTGTACCAGTATCGAGAGCACCAGCACCTATACCCCAACGACGATAGGGTAAGACAACAACCTGGTTGGCAATCTCCAGGTGTTGCCCCTGTGCTTTACCGGCAACAACCACACGCAATACATCGCAATCCTGCGGCTCGACATCTTCAACAGGAGTCATTTCAAGCAGCCTGGCTAAAACCTCACGAGGTGAAACTTTCACTCCTCGCACACTGATTGGCTCATCGCTGCCAAAACCGATATCTACCAGGAATTTGAGTTTCTCCATGAAATCGCTGGGAAAGGCGATTTTGAAGGACACATGGCGAATGCCCTTGTCGCGGAACGAGATTGGAAAGCTGGCACACTCCGAATGCAGCGAAAATATGGCGGTGGCACGCCCCACGGGCAAGGGGAAGATCAGTTCCTCCTGACCCGTCAATGGTTGTTGAGGATACCAGGTACCATCCTGGAAGACTTGCGGTGGCCTGGTAAATTCGTCCAGGATCGTGCGAATCGAATAGGGTGCCACCAGGGGGGCCGTTGAGGGAGTATCATCGCTACAGCCAAGTTGCACCTTGATGCTGTCAACGTGGTCTAGCTTATCAACAGCCGCGCGAGCAAGGGTGTTGGTGATGCCGGGAGTCCCACCCATGCCCAGGATGGCGGTGATACCTGCCGCTTCAGCCTCTGAACTCATAGCCATGAGTTTGCGCGTCATGTGAAAAAGGCCACCGAGGTCGGCATAATGGACTTTCTCCTGAATACAGGCCTTGAGAATAGGCTGGTTAAAGACATAGTCAACAGCACTCAACACGACATCGGCACCACGCACAAGGTTAGATAAACGCTCAGAGTCGCTGGCATCGATCTGCCTGACCTGTATTTTACCACTGTTGAGGGTTGATGCGACCTCGCTGGCTCGCTCTTGGTTATAATCCGCGATAGTGACCTGGTCAACATCATCATATTCGATCAGGGTGCGAACAGTGACACGGCCCATCGCGCCTGCACCGCCCAGAACAATAATGTGCATGGAACTCGCTCCCCTGTCTGTTATGCTACTGCTGTATTACTATCAACTTTTGCCGCATTTGTGGGCGCTGGCTCATTACTTACGGGAAGTTCAGGAGTAGAAACAGTGGCATGTAGTTCCTGAAGCGTATCTTCTAAGCGGTTCAGGATTGTATCGATCTCCTCACGGGTAATGACCAATGGAGGTTCGACTCGGATGACTCGTGAGTTATTGAGCGTACCGGATATAAGGACACCACGTTTGAAGAGGCCAGAAGCGACGGCATAGCCAATGTCATCATTTACAAAGTGCTGACCAATCAACAGTCCCTTACCTGTGATATTTGTATACACATCACTATGGCGCGCGGCAATTTCTCGCAACTGTTTGATAAAGTATTCACCCTTCTCGGCAGCTTGCTCAGGAATACGCTCTTCAAGAGTTACATTAATAGCAGCGATGGCAGCAGCACAAGCGAGGGGATTACCGCCTGTGGTGGAGGTATGAATAAAAGGATTGCTATTCATGACACTCCATATTTTTGGAGTGGACATGAAGGCGCCTATGGGCATTACACCGCCGCCCAGGGCCTTTGCCGATGTAATGATATCAGGCGCAACGTCCCAATGCTCGACTCCCCATAACTTGCCAGTCCGTCCCATACCTGTCTGAACCTCATCGGCGATAAGCAGCACTTCATATTCATCACAAAGCTGGCGAAGGCGCGGCCAGAAATCATCTGGAGGAACAATAGCGCCCGCTTCACCCTGCACAGGTTCCATAATTACGGCAGCGATATCGTTACCTACCTCACGAGCTATACGTAACTGTTGCTCAACAGCATCTGCATCGCCAAAAGGAACATGAAACACATTGTTATGCAGTGGCAATGCAGGACGACGGAAAATGGCTTTACCAGTGAGGGCGAGAGAGCCTGTTGTTTTGCCGTGGAAGCCACGAACCGAGGCGATGAAGCCGCTTTTACGTGTATAAAGTTTGGCAAGTTTCATGGCGCCTTCAACAGCCTCTGTGCCACTACCGACAAAAAAACTATATTGAATGTCACCAGGGGTAATTTCGGCCATTAAGTGAGCGAGCATGCCACGCAGTGGATCCAGCAATTCCTGCGTGGGAAGCGGACTTTTCTCTAATTGTGCTTGAACGGCCCCCACGACTTTGGGATGGGCCCAACCGAGGTTGAACAAACCAAACCCACCCAGGCAGTCTATATATTCACGGCCAAGTACATCTCTGAAGGTTGCACCACGCCCCGTCCATTCGACTGCTGCAAAGTCACCTGCTTCAGCGACCGACTTACGATACTCGATAAATCCACTGTTGTAGTACTTGGCAAAGTTGCTGACGGTGGTCTCGATTAACCACTCAGCTTCACTCTTGCCCAGTTCCTTCTTCTGTACAATGTCGAGATATCTTTTGGAATCGTTGAGGGCCTTGAGTAAGCCATCGGTACTCATAAAAATCCTTTCTGGTAATGCGGATTGATAAAAAGATCCCACTCCGGCCCGCCTACCGGATTAGCGCTGATCGGCTGCTTTTACCGATATTTCATCCTCATTGATGCAATGCTGGTGGGTGTAATCTGACTTATCCCTGAGGATAGCCATTCTGAAAAAAACTAAGGAAGCTTGCTTCCGGGTACAGTTTACCTGTATTGCAGAAGCTTCATACTTGACAAAAAAACTGCGCGAGATGTGAATAACGGAAGGACCTCGCCTTGACAGTGAAGTCTAGGGTTCGAAGAGGAGGTGCCTCAGGGGTAGCAAGTGGACAGGTGGTAGCCACGAAATACGTAGTATTTCGGAATGTAGCGTCCTCGTTTTTTACCTGGTATGTCTGTTACTTTCATGGGAACACCATGCTTTTTGGAATTGGGCCTATGTATGGAACAACTTTATGTATACAGTATAGCTTATGGAGCAGCAAGAAAGCAAGCCTGGTTAACCTGGCGTACAGTTTTTAGCGCTCCTCCTTGTGACTGATGCTATTAATAGCCCACCCCCATTCTGGCTTCAAGGTAGCGAGCTAAGATAGAAAGGGGATAGCAGATAGCAAGGAAAATAAGGGCTCCAAAGATGTAGACAAACAGTTGTTTGTTTGGTTCTGACGATAGGGGACTGGCAAGTGCCGTGGTTAATTGTTGTAGTTCGATTACGCCACCGATGGTGGAGAGCAAGGCGCTATCCTGTACCAAGGTAATGAAGTAGTTAGCGAATGGCGGGATAGTGATTCGGATCGCCTGAGGCAGCACGATTTGGCGAAGCGTCTGCCCAGAGTTCAGGCCCAGGCTCAAGGCGGCCTCGGTCTGTCCTCTCGGCACAGATTCTATTCCTGTACGGAAGACTTCGGTCAAGTAGGCGCCATAGTTAAAACTCAGGCCAAGTATGCCATAGAACGCGGCGTTAAAGATAAATTCGCTTGGGACAAGGCTGTTGCTTTGCAGAGCAGTCATAATTTGAAAAGCAATATCATGCGGGTTAAAGCCTGCAACCGTAAGTAAAGCGCTTATGCCGAACCCCCATAGAAAGAGTTGTACAAGTATAGGTGTGCCACGAATAACTTCAACGTATATCGCGGCGATCCAGCGAAATACAGCAAAGCGCGAGAGGCGGCCCATCGCACCTATAAAACCAAAGATGGTCGCCAGCACCATACTGATCAACGAGATTACAATGGTTGCTCCAGCTCCCTGCAGCAGAATTGGGAAATCCACAACGATGATATCACGATTTGAATAAAGGTAGAGGGCAAAGCCCACTAAGAACGCCGCCAGTAACAGATAGAAAATATAGTCCAATAGGACAAGCCAACCCTGCGTCTTTGGTTTGGACTCTGCACGATTAAGGGTCTGCTGCATAACCACTCCTTCTGGCCACTCTAGCTACAGGGCCGCACGCAATTTTTGTTCATACCACCTTGCCACGTACGAGGTCGGCAAGCTCAGTGCCAGGTACAGGGCCATCGCAAGTACAAAAAGAGGAATGGGATTACTACCATTATGTGAACGCCAGAAATCGAGCTTAGATGTAAGTTCAATACCTGCGATAACGCTTACAATAGCGGAGTCTTTGAGCATATAGATAAGGTCATTGACGAAGGGAGGTATCATCAGCGGAATAGCCTGAGGCAAGACGATACGAAAGAAGTTCTGACCTGATGTCAGGCCGAGAGAAAGAGCAGCTTCTGTCTGACCGTGCTCAACGGAGAGAAAGCCCGCACGAAAGACTTCGGCCTCATAAGCAGCATAGTTAATAGATAATGAAGCAATGCCTGCAACCCAGGCATTGTCGTACTGCGCGAGGTTAAGTGCTGGAAAGTTGAGACCTATATCATACAAGATAGCACTCAAACCATAATAGATGAGGAATATCTGAGCGATAATGGGGGTACTACGGATGACCTCGATATAGATACGCGCTGGCGCCCTCAGCCACACAAAATGGGAACTGCACATAAGCGCTAGAATAAGCCCTGCGATGAGAGCGAGAGTAAATGAGGTGACACAGTAAATGATGGTATTTTTTGTGCCATCCAAAAAATCTGGTAGAGCCTGCTGGATAAGATTCATACTTTGGGCAAGGTCCATATTCCCATCCTTTTTGACTGACGCTCATGTGAGCGGCAGCTACCTTTATCAATCTCTGAAGACAGCTACCGCTGAAAACTCAATTCTTACGCGCTAAGATGAATTCCCGATGTACAAGGAAGACAATTTACATGACACCGATTTGACTTTGCAGGGAGTTCATGAGTTGCCACTTGGTGTAGATTTTCTTGAGTGTCCCATTCTTTTTGAGAATGTCAAAGCACTGGTTGATCTCTGGTAGGAGAAGCTTCGAGTTAGGATTGCTCTTATTGAAACCAACGAAATAGTCATCGACATAAATCGGGTCACCAAGCAGCTTCAGTTGGGGAATAGGCGTAGCGCCTGGGCCGGTACCCAGGATGTAGTAGGCGGCAATTGGGAAATCCAGGAAGAAAGCGTCGAGTTTCCCCTGCACGAGATCGGTGAAGGCAATATTACCTGTGTAGGACTTGACGTGAATTTTTTTGTCTGCCAGCATGATAGTTTCGGCTTTGTAGCCAGAGCCTGTGCCAACGGTGTATCCTTCCAGGTCCGCTACGGTTTTTGGGACGACGTTGGCAAAGCGAGTATCATTCTTGCGCACGATAACCTGTTGGCCATAGCGATAGTAGGGTTCAGAGAACAACTCGGTTTTTTCGCGGTCAGTTGTCTTTTCCCAGCCGTTCATGACCATGTCTACCTGATTGCCTAGCAGAGCCTGTTCCAGGTTTGAATAGCAGACTTCGACCTGAGTTTGCTGGATACCTCCCATCAATTGAGCCATAGCAGCAGCGATCTCGACCTCAAAGCCAATTAAATTGTTAGGATTGGAAGGATCTTTAAATACATAGGGGGCCCCTGAGACGTAGTCAGCACCCCATTGCAGGTTACCAGGTTGCTTCAGACCAGCATTTGCTACTTTTGTAGCGCCAACTGTTGGAGAAGCTGAACCCGTGGTGGTAGAAACGTTCCCTCCACAGGCTGCCAGCATCGATTCCAATGTTCCACCAGCGAGAATGAGGCCGCCAGCCTGGCCTGCACGCTTCAGAAATGTTCGCCTGTTTAATTCGAGGTTCATGATACATTTGCCTTTCTCAAAGTCTTCCTGGAAGCGATAAGCGAGAAATATGAATGAAGTTAGGGTAAAACGGAGAGCACGCGCTCCAGGAATATGCGCGTGCGCTTCTCTTTGGGATTTTTGAATATTTCTTCTGGATCACCTTGCTCGATAAACGACCCGTCGGACATGAAAATAACCCTGTCAGACACATCACGAGCAAATTGCATTTCATGTGTTACGACTACCATTGTGCTGCCCTGGTAAGCAAGATCTTTCATAACTTTGAGAACTTCACCTACCAGTTCAGGATCAAGACCCGAGGTTGGCTCGTCGAAGAGGAGTGCGCGTGGTTGCATTGCCAGAGCGCGCGCTATAGCGACACGCTGCTTCTGACCACCTGAGAGACGGTTGGGATAGGCATCGCGTTTTTCTGAAAGGCCGACATTAGCTAGTAATTTCTCACCAAGAGCAATAGCCTGATCTTTTGGCATTTTACGAACAAGGCGGGGGGCTTCAATGATGTTCTCTATAACGGTCATATGGGGAAAGAGATTAAAATTCTGGAAGACCATGCCAAGCTCACTACGAATGGGGATGAGCTGCTTGATAGATAAATTGGGATTGAGCTTTTCGCCGTGGATGTATATTTCTCCGCTCGTTGCTTTCTCCAGGGCGTTTAGACAGCGAATGAGGGTACTTTTTCCTGAACCGCTGGGGCCTATTACTGCAACGACTTCTCTTTTACGCATTTCAAAATCGATATCTTTGAGGACATGTTTATCGCCAAAATACTTGTTTAGCTTGACAGTTCGGATGATTATTTCATCCTCTACAACATTAGTGGCTTGCGTGAGATTGCCCGAGCTGGTTGTGGCAAGTGCGTCATTCATCCCCAATGGTTGGGAGTCCATGTGAGTCTCCTTTTATAAACTGCATCAAATAAACTGGCACGTGAAATCGCTCTAAGCATGCAGCTTTGAATGTTGCATCCAAGTATAGCCAGCAGTGAATTGCCTGTCAAGCATTTGCTGATTTTTTGCAATATTGTTCTGTATTTCTTTGTATTACGTTTTTTCTGTGGCTGATTTCTCTCTATTCCATATTATACTC